>NZ_JAGRQY010000269.1:0-4334 GCF_018223905.1 Klebsiella sp. 28 | reverse complement strand
AACAATAAAACAATCACCGATGTGAGCAGGAAGAGAAATCATGAAGACAACCCCCCCCACGCCCCCCGCCCATTGCACCTTTGACCCGGAAGACTGGCTGCGGCTGGCCCGCTGCTGGCACCCGGTGGCCCGCGCCTGCGATATTGCCGGCGCCCCGGTGAAAGCCACCTTGCTGGACGAACAGCTGGTTATCTATCGTATTAAAGGCCAGGTGGTAGTCGCCCGCGACGTCTGCCCGCACCGCGGGGTGCCGCTGACCCTGGGATTTCATGAAGAGGAAGGTATCGTCTGCCCCTATCATGGCCTGCGCTTTGGCGAGGATGGCCGCTGCAACCGCATCCCCTCCAGTCCGGGGCAACCCATTCCGGCCAAACTGCATCTCACCAGCTTCGCCGTGGAGGAGCGCTACGGGCTGATCTGGACCTGCCTGGCCTGCGATCCGGACAATCCGCCGCCGTTACCGACCATGCCGCACTGGGACGACGCGGGATTTCAGCAAATCAACTGCCCGGCCTTCGAGGTGAAGGGATTTGCCGGCCGCCAGGTCGAAGGCTTTCTCGATGTCGCCCACTTCGCGTGGATCCACACCGACACCTTCGCCGATCCGGACAACCAGCAGGTGCCGGACTATACCCCGCAGGAGACGCCGTTCGGCTTTGTTGCCGACTACTGGAGCTCGGTGGGCAATTACCCGGCCAGCTCTGATTTCCGCGCGCCGGAAGGGTTCCAGTGGCTGCGTCACTTTGAAATGCATCTGCCGTTCACCGCTACGCTGACCATCCATTTTCCCGCCGACGCCAGGCTGGTGATCATGAACGCCGCCTCGCCGGTGTCGTCCCGGGTGACGCGGATGTTTGCCCCTATTGCCCGCAACTTCGATCTGCACGTGCCGGTGGAAGACGTACATGCGTTCAACCTGCGGGTATTTGAAGAGGACCGCCTGATGGTCGAGACCCAGCGTCCGGAACGGTTGCCGCTGGATCTGACCCTGGAGGCGCATATTCCGGCAGACCGCAGCTCTATCGCCTACCGGCGCGGGCTGAAGAAGATGGGCTTTGGCGATTTCTTTCTGGTATGAGTGGAGGTCATATGCGCGACATACTCCCGGTGGTGGTCGATGGCCTGTGGCGCCAGGGCGCGAAAAATCTGGCCGTTAGTCTGGTGAGCGCCGAGGGGCAACCGCTGCCGGCGTGGACGCCCGGCGCCCATATCGATCTCCATCTTCCCTGCGGGCTGATCCGTCAGTACTCCCTGACCGGCAGCCCGGCCGAACGGGATCGCTATCTGCTCTGCATCGCCCGCGAGTCGCAGTCTCGCGGTGGCTCCCGTTATATTCATGACACCCTGCGCCCGGGACAGCCATTGATGATCTCTGCCCCGCGCAACCACTTTCCGCTGCACGAGGGCGGCCATGTGGTGCTTCTCGCCGCCGGGATCGGCATTACGCCGCTGCTGGCGATGGCCCACGCCCGGGCGGCGTCCGGCGCCAGCTTTACGCTGCACTATTACGTTAGCCGTGCGCAGGAGGCCGCCTTCGCCACCGAGATCGCCCGCCAGCTAACGGGTGGAATCTGCCAGATCCACTGCTCAGACGAGGGGCAGAGTCCGCGCCAGCGGCTGGCGCAGGATCTGGGGGCTCCGGACGCCGACACCCAGGTCTACTTTTGCGGTCCGCCCGGATTTATGGCCCGGGTTCGCGATACCGCACGGGCGGCCGGATGGGAGGAGGCGCAATTGCACAGCGAAGCGTTCCAGCCGCCCGCCCCGACGGCGGCGTCGGCGGCGGAGGGAACCTTCACCATCACCCTCACCTCCACCGGGGAGCGCTGGCCGGTGCCGGGGGACAAAACCATCGCCCAGGTGCTGCAGGAGCATGGCGTCGCGGTGCCGCTCTCCTGCGAGATGGGGATCTGCGGCGCCTGCCTGACGCCGGTACGCGAGGGAACCGTCGACCACCGGGACACCGTGCAGTCGGAGGCGGAAAAACAGGCCGCAGAGCAGCATATTGCGCTGTGCTGTTCCCGCAGCCTGTCGGCCAATTTAGTTATCGATCTCGCGGGATAAGCGGCCCGTCACCGGCTGGTCGGCGCGGGCGACCGGTTTCACCCGTACGGCGGCGAAGACAATCACCATCGCGCTCAACAGCAGCAGACCGCTGCCGGTGAAGACGCCGCTGGCGCCGTGCAAATCAAACACCGCCCCGCCGCCGGCGGCCCCGGCGCTGATGGCCAGCTGAATAGAGGCGACCAGCAGACCGCCCGCGCTTTCTGCTTCATCCGGCACGGTGGTGGCAAGCCAGGTGGACCAGGCCACCGGCACCAGGCCGAAGGCAAATCCCCACAGGGCGACCAGCAGCCCGGCCAGCACGGTCAGATGGCCAAACGTCACCATCAGCAGCGCCAGAACGCTCATCATCAACGGCACCAGCGCCAGGGTGAGACGCAGGCTACGGCTCAGCAGATAGCTCGCCACCGAAGTGCCGATAAAGTTAGCGATACCGAAGCCGAGCAATATCAGCGAAACCCCTTCGACACTGGCCTGCGCGACGGTCTCAAGGAACGGCCGCAGGTAGGTAAAGAAGGCGAAATGGCCGCTGAAAATCAGGATCGTCGCCAGCATGCCGCCCAGCATACCGGGACGGCGCAGCACCCTGAACAGCGTGGAGAAGGTCCCGACGCTCTCCGGGCGCATGGAGGGCAGCACCCACAGCTGCCAGAGCAGCGCCAGCAGGCTGGGTATCGCACAGAGAATAAACACGTTGCGCCAGCCGATCAGCTCCCCGAGGTAGCTGCCGAGCGGCGCGGCCACCACCGTGGCGACAGACACCGCGGAAAAAATGATCGCCAGCGCCTTTGGCACATGGGCCGCCGGCACCAGACGCATCGCCGTGGCGGTGGACATCGCCCAGAAGCCGCCGATGGCGATCCCCAACAGCAGACGGCCCAGCAGGAGAAACGCCGGCGAATCGGCAAACGCGACCATCAGGCTGGAGACTATCTGCAGTACGGAAAAGAACATCAGCACCCAGCGGCGATCGATATTGCGGGTGGCGGTGGCGATCAGCAGGCCGGTAACTAAAGCCACCAGCGCCGTCGCGGTGACCGCCTGTCCGGCCATCCCTTCACTGACGCCGAGGCTGCTGGCCATCGGCGTTAACAGGCTGGCGGGCAGAAACTCGGCCACGATCAGGCCGAACACCCCGAGGGCCAGGGCATAGACGGCGCGCCAGGCAGGTTTGGCGGGAGACAGGCTCGCGTCAGCTGCTATGCAGGAACTCATATACAACTCTCCAGGTTTATTAACATCCTGGTCATCTTAGGGACTTACTTTCGGACGATATATGATGCATACTCTTCAGTTATTGATTATTCGTCCGGAATTACCATGAGCCAGCCTGCCATCGACCTGACCAGCGAACTGTTGCGCGGTATGCGCCTCTCCGGCGTTAACTACCGGCGCATCGAAACCGCACGCCCGTTCGGCGTCGGCTTTAGCGCCGTGGCGGGTAAAGCCCAGTTCCATTTCATCAGCCGCGGGCCGGTGCTGCTGCGCATGGCCAGCGGGGAACAGTTCACCCTCGAGAGCGGCGATGCGCTGTTTATTCCCAACGGCGACGGGCACGCCCTGCTCTCGGATCCGCAGGCCACGGTGGTCAATGTGGCGCAGCTGCCCAGCGAAACGGTGTGCAGCACGGTAAGTTGTATCAACGCTGGCGACCAGCCTGACTGCCCGGAGCGCGCCGTCATTTTCAGCGGTTGTATGGACTTTGAGCTCGGCGGCATGCAGCCGCTGGTCAAGGCCATGCCCGAGGTGATGCGGGTCAGCAGCCTGCTAAACACCTGGCCGGAGATCCAGCCGCTGTTGGTAGCGATGGAGCGGGAATCCCTCACCCGCCAGGCAGGCTATGCCGGGATCCTCGCCCGGCTGGCGGACGTGGTGGCTGCGCTGATTGTCCGCGGCTGGGTAGCGTGCGGGTGCGGCAACGCCACCGGCTGGGTACAGGTCCTGCGCGATCCCCGGCTGGCGAAAGCGATCTACGCCATGCATCAGCGCCCGGGGGTCAACTGGAAAGTGGAAGATCTGGCGCGGGAGGCGGGGCTTTCACGCTCGCTGTTCGCGGAACGTTTTCTCGCCGCCACCGGCACCACCCCCGCCCGCTATCTCACCGAGCTGCGTATGCGGCTGGCGGTGCAGTACATCACCCATGAAGGCCAGGCGCTGGAAAAAGTCGCCTTCAGCCTCGGGTATCAGTCGCTGGCCGCCTTCAGCCGGGCTTTCAAACGCATCACCGGCCAGCCGCCGGGGGCCTTGCGCGCCATGGCACGCTAGAGTCA
>NZ_JAGRQY010000268.1:0-3928 GCF_018223905.1 Klebsiella sp. 28 | reverse complement strand
GATGAACTTAGTCGTTAGTATCGGATCGTCATTCCGGAGGGATTGTCATAATTCATAGAAATTATTATTAAAAGGGAATATATAATGAAAAGAAAAGTACTGGCACTCATGGTTCCGGCATTATTAATGGCTAGCGCCGCTAATGCCGCCGAAATCTATAACAAAAACGGTAATAAACTGGACCTCTACGGGAAAGTTGACGGCCTGCATTACTTCTCTGACGACGCTTCAGAGGACGGCGACCAGACCTATGTTCGCTTTGGTCTGAAAGGCGAAACGCAGATTACTTCCGAGTTAACCGGCTACGGTCAGTGGGAATACAACATTCAGGCGAACACCAGCGAAAAAGAAGGCGCGAACTCCTGGACCCGTCTCGGCTTTGCCGGCCTGAAGTTTGCCGACTGCGGGTCGCTGGACTATGGCCGTAACTACGGCGTGGTCTACGACATTGAATCCTGGACCGATATGCTGCCGGAATTCGGCGGCGATACCTACACCCAGACCGACGTTTACATGACCGGCCGTACTAACGGCGTGGCCACCTACCGTAACAGCGATTTCTTCGGCCTCGTCGACGGCCTGCATTTCGCCCTGCAGTATCAGGGTAATAATGAAAACGCCGGTTCTGGCGAAGGCACTAATAACGGTGGGAAACGTAAGCTGGCGCGGGAAAATGGCGACGGTTTTGGTATCTCCAGCTACTACGATCTCGATATGGGCATCAGCTTCGGGGCAGCGTATTCGTCTTCTGACCGTACCCATAACCAGCTGGCGGCCGCGCGTAGCAGCCAGCGTTATGCCAACGGCGATAAAGCCGATGCCTGGACCGTCGGCGCGAAATATGACGCCAATAACATCTATCTGGCCGCCATGTATGCTGAGACCCGCAACATGACCTTCTATGGCAACGATAGTTTTGGCGGAATTGCCAACAAAACGCAGAACTTCGAAGTGGTCGCGCAGTATCAGTTCGACGACTTTAATTTACCGCTGCGTCCGTCCGTGGCCTATCTGCAGTCGAAGGGTAAAGATCTCTACGCCTATTCTCGCTACGGCGACAAGGATCTGGTCAAGTATGTCGACGTGGGCATGACCTACTACTTCAACAAAAATATGTCCACCTATGTGGATTATAAAATTAACCTGCTGGATGAAGACGACCGCTTCTACAAAAACAGCGGTATCGCGACCGATGATATCGTCGCCCTCGGCCTGGTCTATCAGTTCTGATCCCCGTCAAAGCCCGCGTTCAGCGGGCTTTTTTATGTTCCCGCTCCGTTGAGATCACTCTTTTCGACATTGCCGCTTTCCAGGCGTACCTTCCCTCTTTATGATGCGTTTAAGCTCGTTCGGGCTAAAAGCGGCGATAAGGTGCCAAAAGGATAAAGCGCGCTACCGCGACTCTACGCTGAAACCAGGACGATGATGATGGTGATACCCCAGCGCAGGCGTTATACCTGAAGCTAACGGTGTTATTGAAGGGAAGGTTAGAGCAAGAAAAGTGGCGGAGAGAGGGGGATTTGAACCCCCGGTAGAGTTGCCCCTACTCCGGTTTTCGAGACCGGACTGCTTTTCTTTAAAAACAGATATTTACCGATTTTTTTGAGAAAATACCTCAAATTTCACACACAACCTTTTCAATAAGTTAGCCACCTTCAAAACTTCATTTTCTCATGAAATTTTCGACATTAGCCCTTAATGATTGGCTGGGAATACTTTCGCCTCTGAAAGAAGTTGCGAGCGCCTTTCCAGTATCGAATGGCGCTACTTTACCAGCATGTTTTTATAGGCTTTTCATCCAGGGGTAAGGATGAAATTTAGGTGCACCACTTTTCATATTACTGGATAATCATCATCATCCTTCCATATCCGGTTAATAACGAATGTCACTATTCCTAACACTACGACGTCGTCGAGTGCTTCACCTTCCAGCGCCTCACCATCACGAGTAATAAACGCCTTCCCCATAACTTTCGCAAAATCCGTACCGCCGGTGTATTGAATTAAAACGGTGTCTCCTTGTTTTGGTTTAACGGAGAAATCCACAACGGCATAGCCTGTTTCTGTTACTACAACCCGAGTATTAGGGCCGATGCTGCATAGCTTATCGACGGTTAACCGCCCCTCCACATAGTCTGATGCTGGCGATGGAAATCCCACGATTACAGCCCTCCATTCGGGTTGTAAAGCTGGAACGTGCGATCGTCACCTTCCTGCGTTGAGACATCCCGGAATGTCGTCACATAGTGCTCTATCCACTGGTTAGCCTGCCGTGGCGACCAGTGCCAGTTATATCTCTCCAGTTCCTGCAGAAATCGCCTGGTGGTGAGGATGCGCTTTCCGTTAGGCAGGATATCTATTGCCTTACGGCAGGCCGTCTCGATTTCGTATAAACGCGGCATACTTCCCCCTGTCAAACTTACTGTATATAAATACAGTAAATGCATGTGTGCAGCAGATCAATATTGGCAGTGGCTATCAATGATCAGCGCTGACGTAACGCATTGATGCCTCAATTCGACTGGCAACATTGAGCAGGGAAATATTTATAAATCGTCTTCACCCCCTCCTATTACATCGGCTACCGACCCAATGTTTTAACTGCTCAGACCAGAAATATCTGGAAGCTTTAGGCATCTTCTTGGAAGATAGATGAGCGCAAAGACGCACACAGCAATGATGTTATGTAGTATTTTCCCCTTGAGTGTGCCTGCTCAAGGGGATTTTTTATCGCCGTATTGTACTGGCAAATATTTGTAAATAGTCTTCACCCCCACGCCTGTCACATCGGCCACACGCTAATGGACAGGCGGTTAGTCCGGTATGTTTCTCGCGCTACTACTGCTTACGTTAACGTCTGGTAATGATCTAGCGGCGCGACGTAAAGCGGCGTTGAAAGCAATTATAGTGACCGGCCGGCGTTGGTACTTCACACGGTTAGAATGGCTCTGAAATAAAAAAACATCTTCTGGATAGCGTTCTCTTCTACGAGCAATGATCCCCTCCACTGGAGGGGTTGATTCAACACGTAGCTCCTTCAGGTGACCCTGTTTTCGTATCAGTATCAAGCCATCATCAATATCATCATATCGAATACTCAGCAGCCTTCCAGCGCTTAAACCTGTGTGAAAAATTAACGCCCACAAGTCTGCCCATGTATCTGAGATGGAAACAAGATTGCTGTTAATAGTTAAAAATTGTTCAAAACTTATTGTTTTCTTACCGTTCACGAACAAACCAAACTGTTTTCAAAACTGAAAGTACTTATTATCTCAAATGTTACATATTACGGGAAGGGCAGGAATCCTTGATCGCGGACGGCCGCAGGAAAGTATTTGTAGATCGTCTTCACCCCCACCCCTATCACATCTGCGATCTGTTGCCGGGTAGCGCCGTTCTCCAGCATTCTGCGACATCTCTCCACCACTTCTTCAGTCATTACCCGGCGGCGGCCGCCGACTCTCCCCTGCTCCCTCGCTGCAGCCAACCCGGCTCGGGTGCGCTCCACTATCAGCTCGCGCTCCATCTCCGCCAGGGCGCTCATGACGTGGAAGAAGAATCGCCCTGCTGGCGTCGAAGTGTCGATCGAGTCGGTCAGGCTGCGAAAATTCACCCCGCGCGCCTGCAGCTCCGACACCAGAGTGATGAGGTCACGAACACTACGCCCAAGGCGATCCAGCTTCCAGACCACAAGAGAATCACCTGGTTTTAAACGACGGATAGCACGCCTCAGCCCTGGGCGCCTGGAATTTTTCCCGCTCGCTGTATCTTCGAAAATCTGCTCACATTCTGCGCGAACCAGTGCGTTTTTCTGCAAATCGAGGTTTTGATCGCCGGTAGACACCCGCGCGTAGCCAATCAGCATTATGCAACCCTCTGAAAATGCTGATTGTAAATTGCCTATCTTATTCGCGTAAACCTGGGTTCA
>NZ_JAGRQY010000267.1:0-2851 GCF_018223905.1 Klebsiella sp. 28 | reverse complement strand
GGATGGGGTGGTGGCCGGACCGACGGCGCGCGCCATCCTGGACCATATTTTTGTCCCGCAGCAGGCATCTTCGGCGGCAGCCGATGTGCCGCAGCGTGACAGCGCCGATGCCCAGTAAGCGACAGGACTTATTCCGCAGGCGCATCGTCCATAGTAATTGGTTATTTGTCCCATCGTCTTCCCGGCGGCATAGTGTTTTACGGGAACATGACCCGGAGCGAGGAGGAAAGGTGACACGTAACCGATTACTGCTGGTCCAGACCGGCACGCCGCCGACGGCCATTCGCCAGGCGCATGGCGATCTGCCGCGCTGGTTTCGCACGCTGCTGGCGCCGTGGCAGACGCAGCTCACCACGGTGCGGGTGTTTGAAGATGAACCGCTGCCGACGCCGGATAACCAGACCATAGCGGTGCTGACCGGCTCGTGGGCGATGGTGACCGATCGTCTGGCGTGGAGCGAACGGACCGCCGACTGGATCCGGCAGGCGGTGGCTATCGACATGCCGCTGTTCGGCGTTTGTTATGGTCATCAGCTGATGGCCCATGCCCTGGGGGGCGAGGTGGCGTATCATCCTGGCGGGCGGGAAAGCGGCAGCCAAACCATTACGCTGTCGCCATGGGGTATCGATGATCCGCTGCTGAGCGGCCTGCCGGCTACATTTCCTGCGCATCTGAGCCATTTGCAAACCGTGACTCGTCTGCCGGAAGGGGCCACGGTGCTGGCCGCGTCCTCCCACGATCCCCACCAGATTGTGCGCTATGGGCCGCACGCGGTCTCTACGCAATTTCACTCGGAATTTACCGCGCCGATAGCCCGTTCGCTGATCCGCCACCGGGAGGCGGTGCTGCAGGCGGAAGGTATTGACGCGCAGCGGTTACACGACGAGGTGCAGGAGAGCCCGCAGGGCGCGGCGATCCTTACGCGCTTCGTCAGCGCCTTTCTGACCCCGGATGCCCCCGGCCATTAATCCCCTGTCGTGAATAGCACCTGCCAGCGGCGACGCCGGCGGGTCATTTCGCGTGCCAGATCGGCCACCTCTGCAACGCGCAGCGCGTCGACCGCCTGCGGCGTTAGCTCTGGTAAACCATACTCCTGACGCAGGGCGGACAGCGCCCGCGCCTCTGGCGGCCTGCTGGCGCGGATCTGAGCGGCCAGGCGCTGCTGTAGCGGTCTGAAGGTCGCCTCATCCATGGGGGCCAGCTGGCGCAGAAAGTCTTTACCACAGCGCAGCAATTCCCCGGCGCGGCGATCCGGGGACTGGAGCGCCATCAGCAGCCCGTCGCGATCGGCGACCCGCTGATAGCGGCAGCTCACCACATAGCCAATCTGCTGCTCCACCCGCAGGCGCTGGAAAAATAGCGGCTCACAATGCTGCGCCAGCAGCCGCAGGGCCGCCAGCGAGGCGCCATCCGGCAGCGGAATAAAGACCAGCAGCGCCGTATCGCCTCCTGGATAAACCAGACGTTCGACGCCGCGGCGGCAGGGCGCCGGAGCGGGCATCGGCGGATTAACCGGGGCGGTAATCAGGCTCAGCTGACGCGCTACCCACTGCGCATCTTCTGCGCTGCCGCCGGCCAGGGCCGACAGCCAACCTTCCTGATGCCCGGATGTACCCAGCCGTTCGGGGAGTTGAGCCATGAGATGACGGATAGCGATACTTTCCGGCGGTGGGGTCAGCGAGGCGACCGGGAGCGCGAGCTGCCGCAGGATGGCCTGCAGGATCGCCTCCGGCCGTCGGCCTGGCTCCGGCAGCTGGAGGGTCAACTGCCAGCTGCCGTCGAACAGATGCCACTCGCCGTGTCCCCCGGCATGGCGCAGGGCGGCAAGCTGTGGGCGCAGCTGTTCCCCACGCGCCAGTCCTTCGGCCTGATCGGGCGAGCAGTAGAAGGGCGGTCGCAGCAGGAGCCTCGGCGGCTCTCCCGGTGACGGGAGGTGGAGCAGCGGCGCGGCTTTCTCCGGGCATTTGGCAAGGAGATCGCCAGCGGCCTGCGGATAAAAAGCGAACGCCAGCGCCGGGTCAGACTCAGGGCGGCGGCGCCAGCGGCTAAGCGGCAGGCTAAAGCCCTGGGTGGCAACAGGCTCCCCTGGGGAAACGGTCTGACAGGCCAGGCTGACCGACGGGGCGGCCTGCAGGGCGGCGCAAAAATCGGCGAACCCGGCGGGCGGCGCGCCGGGGGCAAAGCCGAATGCCCGCTGGCGCAGCTGATCGAGAGGCGACAGCGCCTGAAAGCGGCGGCGGGATAGCTGATAGTAGTGTTGCTGCTGCTCAGGCGTCGTTTGCTGTAGCGCCTGCAGCCAGTGGGTTATCTGCCGGTCGACCTCTTCCGGCCGGTCGCTGGCGAAGACCAGCGCCAGCCAGCCGAGGTGCCGATCCTGATACAGCCAGTTCAGCGCCACATCCCCGGCCAGCCGGCGCTGGCGCAGGCCGGCCATCAGGCTGCCGGGGGCTTCATCCAGCAAAAACTCGCGCAGTAACGTGACGTTGTCACTTAAAGCGATCAGCGGGCAGCGCCACAGCGCGGGCTGGCTGGAGACCGCCAGCTGCAGTGCAGTGAACTCGCCCAGGCGCAGCGGCGGCGCCGGCGGCGGAGCCTCGCCTGCGGCAAGCCCGGCGGCGAAACGGGCCGCCAGCTCGCCGAGCGCCTCCAGCGACTGCGGCCCCTGCAGCCAGAGCTGCATTCGCCGGGCGACGTAATGGGTGCGGTGAAAATCGCCTAAGGCGGCCTGCAGCGCAGCGAGATCGCCCGCCAGCGCGTCGGCGCTGCCTACCTGAAAGCGGCGAAACGCCGGGGGCGCGCTGGCGGCGTGGCGCACCGCGGCTTCCCGGCGCGATGGCTCATGCTGCTGGAT
>NZ_JAGRQY010000266.1:0-5453 GCF_018223905.1 Klebsiella sp. 28 | reverse complement strand
GCGATAAATAGACCTGCGGCGGCGTCGCCACTATCGGCAGGCCAATGCGCGAGGTATTGAGTCCGGCGTCCAGCCAGATCTGCACTTTATAAGGCGTGCTGCTGCGATTGTGAATGTTCAGGCTGGCGACCTTTTCTTTCCCGGAATAGACCACCCGCGTGGCATTAATGGTGATCCCGGCGCAGACCTGAAAGGTCACTGCGCAGAGCAGAACCGCCAGCTGTGTTTTCATGAGGACTCCCTTGAAGTTTCATCCCTGACCGGGAAGCTATTCCTGCATAATGGTAAATCGGGCCGTCGCATTGCCGTCGCCGGGATCGGCGTGGGCTTTGTCCCAGGTGTAATAGAAGGCGTTCAGCCTGAAGGTTCCGGAGCCGCCGTCCACCGAGATCTCTATGCGAGGATCGTGTTGCGGATCAAGGCGTTCATCGAGGCTGAGTGGGGTGCCCGTGCGGTCCGTGAGCAGAATACCTACGTTGCTGGCCGGCTTGCCGCTGCCGTCGAGCGCCAGCACGCGGTTTTCAGGCGTGCCGGCAGGCGAGGGGCCGTCAACCACAATATAGTAAGTGCCTTTCTCACAATCTTTAACGCGAATGTCGATGCCGACCGCCGGCCCGGTCCCAGACTGACTGTTTTTCAGTCTCGACAGCGGAATAGCGCCCATACTGACGCCGATGACCCCGCTGTCGCTCACCCCTTCGAGCTTGCAGGAGGCGTTCACGACCTTGCCGATGAAATTCAGCTTGCCCTCTGCCGCGAGTGCAGAGCCGGCGGCCAGTCCGGCAAAGACCGTCGCCAGACACAGCGTGATTATTTTCATTTTCTTTCCTTCTCTATTGCCCGTAAAGCTGGCGCCAGGGCCGTTATTTTGATGAGTCTTATTTACGCCAAGTATGTTTTTTTATTTATTCATTTAACTGACTAATTTATTAATGCCTGGAAATAAACTGGCTTGTTATTTATGGGCTGCTTTTGTCAGGATAGTAGCGCGGGGGAATTGCGGCGTAAATAAGACGGTTATTGACGCGAGTTGAATGCCAAATAACTCTCAATAAAAAATTTTCTGTTTTATATCAATGTGTTATAAATAGCTTATTGCTCTTTTTTGCCAAGCGAACGAACCCGCTTCATTGTGTAAAATACGATCGTTCACGTAAGGCTATGCCCGGCGGATGAGGGATCATTCACCGGATGGGGCTGTGTTTTATCGCCAGATTTGCGATCGGCAACCGCGCCGTCGGGTTGTATGTCCCGGTGTTTAAAAATAGGATGAATGCCCTGGCTCGCGCGGCGGATACTGTGACTGATGCGGCCGGTCACTCTGGCATGAAAAACGATAACTTTAAGGATGGCGAAATGAGACTGACGGTGGGGCTGGCGCTGACGCTGGCGATAATGACCTGCGGCGCCCAGGCGCGCGATATGCAATCCATCGAGCACAGCGGTGAACTGAAGGTGGGCGTGCCGGGCGATTACGCGCCGCTGGCGTTTCGCAATGCCGCCGGCGAACTGCAGGGCTATGACGTGGACATGGCCCGCGATCTCGGGCGCACGCTCGGGCTGAAGGTGAGCTTCGTCTACACCAGCTGGCCCGCGCTCGCCGCCGATCTGCAGGCGGACAAGTTTGATATTGCGATGGGTGGGGTTACCGAGACCCCGGCGCGGGCGCAAGCCTTCGCCCTCAGCCATCCGGTGGTGGCGAACGGAAAAATCGCCTTAGCCAACTGCCAGGCCGCCCCGCGGCTCGGTTCGCTGGAAAAAATTGACCGTCCGGACGTGAAAGTGGTCGTCAACCCTGGCGGCACAAACCAGAGCTTTGTCGATGAGCACATCAAGCAGGCGCAAATTATCCGCGTGCAGAACAATGTCGATAACCTGCAGGCGCTGCGGCAGAAAACGGCCGATATGATGGTGACCGATCTGATTGAAGGCGACTATTACCAGAGCAAAGAGCCCGGCGTGTTCTGCGTTGCCAACGAAACGCCATTCGCCGGCACCGCCAGCGACAAGGTGTATATGATGAGTAAAGATAACCCGGCGCTGCTGGAGAAAGTGAACCAGTGGCTGGATAGCCAGGACAAAGAGGTTCTCAAACGGAAGTGGAAAATTCGCGGTTAACCGCGGCGGCGCGCCACCACCGGCAGATATGTCCGGCGGTGGCTATCGTCCACGGTTAGCGCTGCGGCGACAGCGCCTGTCGCGCCAGACCGCGAAAGTAGCAGGCGTAGCCCAGGGTGGCGGTCAGACACAGCATATAGCCAAACGACTCGCTGCCTTCCTCGACCGTATTTTTTACCACCCGGGCGTAGTTCTCTTCCAGCACGGCGTACCACAGGCCGTGCATGCCAAACAGCCGCGAGAAGACCAGAATCGCCAGCAGGCCGCTAATCATCATCCCGTAATACGGGGTGCGGGTATACTCCGCCAGCTGCGACAGGGTCTGACGCAGATGGCGCAACGGCAACAGCAGCGACCCCGCGGTGGCCAGCAGGGCAAACCACACCCAGCTGCCGTGGGAGAGTAAATCAAACAGGCCATCCAGCTCACGGATCAGCATGGCGAGAAAGAAGCCGCCGATGAGGATATTGCTATAGCGCAAGTGGGCATATTTCCGCGCCAGCAGCAGATGAACCAGCACGATAACGGCCAGCACGCTCTCCTGGACCACTTCGGTGAGCGACACCTCCGGGATGTCGTTGCCAAACACCCGAATATCCACCCACAGGCAGAGTACCGCGAGGGCGGCCGCGACCGCCGCGCCGAAAAAGAAAAGCAAGCTTCGTAACAGAGACATTAACACCACAACTTATGCTTAAAACAAATATCATAAGTTCTGGGAATACATGTTCCTGTTCACTTTGTGCGACTTTGCGGCTGTTTTTTAACATTTTGCGCTTTTTAGCGCCCGGGAAGGCGGCAGGGGAGGGGGCTCCCCTGCATAAAGGGGATTCAGAGAATATCATCCACCACGCCGCCATCGACGCGCAGCGCGGCGCCGGAGGTGGCTGACGCCTGCGGCGAGCAGACGTAGACCACCATATTGGCGACCTCTGCCACCGAGGCCGCCCGCTGGATCACCGAGCTCGGACGATGGGTCATAACAAACGCTTTCGCCAGTTCCTCCAGCGACTTGCCGGTTTTCGCCACGTCGTCTTTCAGCATCTCGGCAAAGCCGTCGGAAATCGTCGGCCCCGGCAGTACGCTGTTAACGGTCACTCCGCTGCCGGCGACATATTTCGCCAGGCCGCGGGCCAGCGAGAGCTGCGCGGTCTTGGTGACGCCATAGTGGATCATGTCCGCCGGGATATTGCGCGCCGATTCCGAGGAGATAAACACCACCCGTCCCCAGCCTTTACTGACCATCGCCGGGAGCAGCCCCCGTGACAGGCGTACGCCGGACATGACGTTGGTCTGCCAGTAGTTGTCCCATGTCGCGTCGTCGGTGGCGTAGAAATCCTGCGGGCCATAGATCCCGGCGTTATTGACCAGAATATCGACGCCGTTCACCGCCCGCAGCAGCTGGGCTGCGCCGTCGGCGTCGCTGAGGTCGGCGATGGCGGGTCGCGCCTTCGCGCCCGACACCTCATTTTGCAGACGAGCGATGGCGGCGTTCACGCTCTGCTCACTGCGCCCGTTAAGGATGATCTCTGCGCCGCTCTCCGCCAGGCCTTTGGCGATGGCGAAGCCAATACCCGCCGTGGAGGCGGTGACCAGCGCGACTTTCCCCGATAAATCAATCTTCATGTTCCTGCCTTCTGGTTGTGGATCTCCTATTAAGCGTAGCAGCGGCGATATAGCCGGGGATCAGTAACCGGCGTGCTTATTGACCAGGTTCTTCAGCGGCAGCCCGCGGCGCTGGCGCTGAATGTTCTCCAGCAACTGGCGGGCGATCACCTCGGCAGGGGCCGCAGAGGCCATATGCGGGGTGATGACCACCTGCGGATGGCGCCACAGCGGATCGTCCGCCGGCAATGGCTCCTGCGGGAAGACGTCGAGCACCGCCCCGGCGAGCTGGCCGCTCTCCAGCGCCGCCAGCACATCCTCATTGACCATATGCTCCCCGCGGCCGCAGTTGATCAACACCGCCCCGGCGGGTAGCCGGTTGAACAGCGGCGCGGCGAGGATACCCCGGGTCTGCGCGGTGAGCGGCAGGAGGTTAATCAGCCCGTCAAGCGACCCGAGGAAGCTGTCGAGCGCCTCCTCGCCGCGATAGCAGGTGACGCCAGCCAGCTGCTTTTCACTGCGCGACCAGCCGGAGACCCGATAGCCGAGGCGGGCCAGCTGGTCGGCGATATAGCCGCCAATTTCGCCGAGCCCCATAATGCCGATATGGAAGTCTGCGGCGGCGCGCTGGGGATAGAGCTTCCAGGTTTGGGTCCGCTGGTGGGCCAGCGCCCGGTCGAAATGGCGCTGAAACCACAGGACGCTCCACAGGGCATATTCGAACATGCCGTGGCGAAAATCTTCATCGATCACCCGGCACAGCGGGATCTCGCTGGCGAACAGCGCGGGCGGCAGATGATCGACCCCGGCGGACGCGGCCTGGATCAGCTTCAGGCCCGGCGAACGGGTCAACAGCTGCGGGTCCGGGAACCAGCAGCTGGCGTACTGGGCGTCGCGCGCCGCCTGGTGATGGGGCAGAAGCGCCGTGACGTCGGGAAACTGCTGCAGGGCGGCGCAGATATCGCGGGCGAAATCCGCGTCGTTACAATCCACCACGATAGTGATATCAGACATAGGCGTTAGTCTTTGTAAGAGGTATCGAGACGGTCAAGACGGCGCAGCCACGCCTGCCAGACCTGTTGACGTTCATGCTCCACGCCCATCAGCTGCTCGCAGGCGTGCTGGCTAAGGTGCGGGGCGATGGTGTGGATCGGGCTGAGGGGCGCCAGCTGGGCGGCGGCCATCTGGATCTCGCAGGCGCGGTTCAGGTAGTACATGATGTAAAACGCGTCAGCCACGGTGCGGCCCACCGACAGCAGGCCGTGGCTCTGCAGGATCATAGCGATATTATTCCCCAGCGAGCGCTGGATGCGCGCCCGTTCGTCGAGGTCAAAGGCCACCCCTTCATAGGGATGGTAGCCGACGCGCTGGTAAAACTCGGTGCTGAGCTGGTTGAGCTGCAGCAGGCCATCCTCGCAGGCGGCCACCGCCATTCCCGGCAGCGTATGGGTGTGGATCACGCAGTGGGCATCTTCCCGGGCCATATGCACCGCGCTGTGGATGGTAAAGCCCGCCGAGTTAGCCGGCGCGTCGCCCTCTACGACTTTGCCCTGCATATCCACTACGATCAGGTTGCTGGCGGTGACTTCGTCAAACATCATGCCGAAGGGATTAATTAAAAAACGCGGCTCGCCGTCGCCGGGCAGGCGCACGGAGAAGTGGGTGTAGAGGGTATCCTCCCAGCCGAACAGCGCCGCCAGCCGGTAGGCGGCGCTGTTCGGCTGGGAGGA
>NZ_JAGRQY010000265.1:0-2607 GCF_018223905.1 Klebsiella sp. 28 | reverse complement strand
ACCATCAAAGGTATTGAGGTGATGCGTGCACTACGCAAAGGCCAGGCCTCAGCATTTTATTATGGTGATCCCCTGGGCGAAATGCGCCTGGTAAGCAGAGTTTTTGAAATGTAAGGCCTTTGAATAAGACAAAAGGCTGCCTCATCGCTAACTTTGCAACAGTGCCGAAAATTGCCCGTACCATGCTGCAGAACGGCATTGACCGCAATACTGTCATGAAAATGACCGGTCTGACTGAAGATGACCTGGCACAAATCCGCCACTAATCCCCCTTTCCTGGCACTCCCTGCCGGGCCATCAGTGAAAACTGGTGGGGCAGGGAGGCATCAGACTCAGGCTCAGCCTGCCAGCCACAGCGATTTAACAGTTTCATTATCCCAGTTACGTTCCCTGTCAGACGTACTGTCAGCGGATTTGTCTGTTGGCCATTGTCGTCAAAAGCGGCATCAAGGTTTGTCCGTAAGAGATAAACACCGTTTACTCCAGGATTGAGTACCAAAGCATATCGTCCGGCCCATTCTCTGTCGCTCATTACGCGGTAATTCCAGCCCATGTCTTTCGCTGTTTCCAGCGCATACGTCAGGCGGAACATGTCGTTCTGTTCAGTCAACTCGCCGCTGCAGGAGCGCCAGACATAGCCCAGTTTGTCGGCCAGCTTAGCTCTCACACCCAGCAAACGCCCCTGATTCAGTAACCACCCGATATCCTGTGCCACATCGCGCGAGAATCGCCGTTGCTTCAGTGCTGCCGCGAGCCAGCGGGTGAGAAAGAGATTTTCCTGTGCGGGAGAGAGTTCTCCCTGCTCCTGTCTGGCCAGTGCCAGCGCGACCAGTGCACACCATGCCAGATGGCCTGTTTTTTCTGTCAGCGTCATAACAGATACCTCCCTTCAGTCTTACTGATTCCCAGGTCTTAAATCTCAGTTGTTCAGCTCTGTACAGTCGGTCTCAGCTGCCATGTTGCCCCACCAAAACAGGTCACACCGACCACCTGCTCCCAGGTTTCCTTCTGCTCCAGCAGCTTCTCCAGCGCATGAAAGTCCGCGCGCGAGAGCACAATATCTTCCCGCTCGCCGGGCGACTCCAGAATATACCCCTCAGGTATCCGCGTGGCCGATTCAGCAGCCTGCCGTGAGGATATGCGGTAAAAGGTTTTGATGCATCCTCCGCGAGTGAGGGCATCGAGGATGATGCTTTCGGCAACGCGCATGACTGGCTCCGGTTAAAAGTGTTTCACGTCTTTGCCGGTGTGCAACTGGCGACGCTCATCATGCCGCGTAGTGCTTCCACAGACAACGGCTTTGCCTCATTGCCCCGGTGGACCATCGCATGGCAGTTCGGACAAGGAATGCTATGGTAAATATAACCTTCCCCTTACACTCATGAAGCTTATGGAAGAATTATTCACTTGTCCGATATGTAAACTCTCATTTGGCCATAAAGCTAGGTTGAGAAAGCATATAAAAAAGCATACGAAATCCCTTGAAAAGAATCTCGCTAAGGCCAACTCAACCAAAAAGGCTGAGCATGAAAAGATGCTTATTCAGGAGAGGATTGCAAGGACAGGTAGCGCTTTTAAAAATGAATCGGAGAGAAATAAGTACTTTGAAAGAAGGCGTGCTGAAAACCCCATATTTGATATCGATACGCCGATCAGAAAGGCCTCGTTTATAGTGAATGCCGGTGCCTTTGGTTTGGGTAAATCCAGAAAAAACTAGCCGTTTTTTTGGCAAAAGCAGATCTAATGTCCCCGTGGTGAGTATATAAAAAATTACGGGGAGCTGAGCGACCTTCGTCTAGCTCTCTTCTTGTTTTTTTGCCGCAGCGGACTCTCGCGTGCGTCAGACACAAGTGGCGCAGGGGACGGGTTTTTGATGCGCGTCAGCGCATGGGAGGCGCCATGCGCCGGAGACCCCCGCAGCGAAGCGAGGACGAAAAAAGCATTACGGCTTCAGCCGTAATAATCCCCCACACTGCTAAGCCCAGAACAAACCCGCTAAAAACGATACAGAAGCTGCTGTGCGCGGTCGGAGTGGTCACGACAAGGCGATAGCCGCAGTCGGGGCGTATCTCCGCGTTAGCGGGCCGTTAGGGCCGCTTACGAGCGTGTACGCCAGAACGAAAAGCAACATCACCCACAGCAATGACAAGATCTAGTTACAACATCCGCCATTCTAAAGCGATGGTGTTCCCCGGCCTTCGGCCGGGGGCGGCGGCGCTTTTCAGTGGTGGGGAGGGGCACCTGGCTGGCAAACCGGCGCCGGTTTTATGATGAACATCATTATGAATGCTGTAACTAATGCAGTTCTCCGGTCGGGGCCCGTCGCGAAGCGATGGGAGCAACTTCTATCTGAGCGACGTGGACACGTGCGGCCGCTGTAAGCGAAGGCCTCATTGAGTTATTCACAGAGCCGGCAGAGACAAAAGATCTCCCTGCTGCTTGCAATGCAGGGGATTAAAAAAGTGGGGTAAGACTATTTTGCAGGTTTGCTGTTACCCTTTTGCTAAATTCCCTGTTTATTCATTTGCGGGTTTTTGTGGATAAGTGAAAACCTGGTGCGAACGTCACAGGGTATACGTGCTAAAACCAGCGATGGTCCGACGGCCG
>NZ_JAGRQY010000264.1:0-1419 GCF_018223905.1 Klebsiella sp. 28 | reverse complement strand
GACCGTATTCTGCAAGAACGGTGATATCACGAATCCCGAGCTGTCTGGCGGTAAAATGCCGGACGCCGGAAGGAATATGACCTGGGACCTACGTGCGCCCGCACCGACACCCTCACACCTTCGAGCTACTGTTGCCATTAAGGGGTCGTTTCGTGGTGCTGAATTTTGACGATCGGGGTACCGTCACCCATCGGGCGATATTGGGGGAAACCTGTACGGTGCTGGAGATGGCCGCAGGAACCTGGCATGCCGTGCTGTCGCTGGATACCGGTGGCATAATTTTTGAAGTAAAACACGGTGGCTATCAACCCGTGGCTGCCGATGACTATGCGCACTGGGCTCCAGCGGAAGGAGAACCAGGAACCACGGAGCTTATGGCCTGGTATGCGCAAGCGCAGGTGGGCGACAGCACTTTTGCCGTCTAAGGCGATAAACAAAAACGGAATGAGTTTCCCCATTCCGTTTCCGCTATTACAAACCGTCGGTGACGATTTTAGCCGCCGACGCTAATACATCGCGACGGCTTTCTGCCTTAGGTTGAGGCTGGGTGAAGTAAGTGACCAGAATCAGCGGCGCACGATCTTTTGGCCAGATCACCGCGATATCGTTGGTGGTGCCATAGCCACCGCTGCCGGTTTTATCCCCCACAACCCAGGAAGCAGGCAGTCCAGCCTGAATGCTCGCTGCACCGGTGGTATTGCCTTTCATCCATGTCACCAGCTGCGCCCGTTGGCTGTCGCCCAATGCTTTACCCAGCGTCAGATTCCGCAGAGTTTGCGCCATTGCCCGAGGTGAAGTGGTATCACGCGGATCGCCCGGAATGGCGGTGTTTAACGTCGGCTCGGTACGGTCGAGACGGAACGTTTCGTCTCCCAGCTGTCGGGCGAACGCGGTGACGCTAGCCGGGCCGCCAACGTGAGCAATCAGCTTATTCATCGCCACGTTATCGCTGTACTGTAGCGCGGCCGCGCTAAGCTCAGCCAGTGACATCGTCCCATTGACGTGCTTTTCCGCAATCGGATTATAGTTAACAAGGTCAGATTTTTTGATCTCAACTCGCTGATTTAACAGATTCGGTTCGCTTTCACTTTTCTTCAGCACCGCGGCCGCGGCCATCACTTTACTGGTGCTGCACATCGCAAAGCGCTCATCAGCACGATAAAGTATTTGCGAATTATCTGCTGTGTTAATCAATGCCACACCCAGTCTGCCTCCCGACTGCCGCTCTAATTCGGCAAGTTTTTGCTGTACGTCCGCCGTTTGCGCATACAGCGGCACACTTCCTAACAACAGCGTGACGGTTGCCGTCGCCATCAGCGTGAACTGGCGCAGTGATTTTTTAACCATGGGATTCCTTATTCTGGAAGATACGAAATAACAACAACATGAATAGTCCCTAAATTCCACGTGTGTTTTTTA
>NZ_JAGRQY010000263.1:0-1462 GCF_018223905.1 Klebsiella sp. 28 | reverse complement strand
CAGCTGGAGCAGGAGAGCGGGGTCCGGCTGCTGCAGCGCACCACCCGGCGTCTGTATCTTACGCCGGAGGGGGAAGAGTTTTATCGTCGCAGCAAACCGTTGCTCTCCCAGGCCGACGATCTGCTGGAGTCGTTCGCGCCGGACCGGCCGATCCGCGGTCAGCTGCGCGTTGATATGCCGATCGCCTTTGCCCGGCTGCTGGTGATCCCGCATCTGCCGGATTTTTATCAGGCCCATCCGGAGGTGGAGATTGTCCTCAGCAGCTCCGACGTACGCCGGGATATGCTGCGCGATGGTCTGGATTGCCTGCTGCGGGTGGGGGATCTTGAGGATGGCGACTATGTGGCGCGTTCGCTGGGGGAGGTGGCGTTAACCACCTGCGCCAGTCCGGGCTATCTGGCGCGCTATGGGGCGCCCGCGACGCTGGAGGACCTGCAGTCGCATCTGGCGGTGAACTGGGTGAACAGCAGCAGCCGACAGATTATGCCCTGGCGATTCCAGACCCCGGAGGGCATCAGGCAGATCGCCATTCCCGGTAAACTGGTGCTGGACAACTCTGAAGTCTTTACTGCTGCCGGGCTGGCGGGGCTGGGGATGCTGCAGGGGATGCGTTTCTTTTTGCAACCTTATATCGACAGCGGGCAACTGGTGGAAGTTTTGCCGGACTTTCCGGCGCCGCGTCGACCGTTGTCGCTGCTCTATCCGCACCGGCATCTCTCGCATAAGGTTCGGGTCTTTGCCGACTGGCTGCAGGGGCTGGTGGCGACCCTGGACTGACAATCGGCGCTGTCGCCTTGACTCTATCGGCTGAGCGTTTATATATAAAATGTGAATGCTATTAATGCAACGAATCACAAAGCTGGATAACGACTTAACCTGTAAGGGAATGCTGATGAAACTCTGGAATAAAACACTACTCGCTTCCGCCCTGTGCCTGACCCTGTTTGGCTGCGACGATGCGTCGAAAGTTGATAACAAACTGGATAAGGCTAAAGATAATGCGGAGCAGATGAAAGATGCCGCGGCGGATAAAGCGCAGGCAATTAAACAGGATGCGGATAAGCAAATCGATACGCTGAAAAGCCAGGCTGACGCCGAGGCCGATCGCCTGAAGGATCAGGCCAGCGCCATCAAGGCCGAGGCGGACAAGAAGGCGGACGCCATCGCCCAGCAGGCGAAAGCCCAGGCCGATGCGGTGAAGCAGAACGCAAAGCAGGAAAGTGACCGCATAGTCAAAGAGGCGGGTCAGATCAAAGACAACGCCATCGGTGACGCCAATCAGCTCTCGGCTGAAGCGGCGAGCAAAACCAAAGCCATCCAGGACAGTATCGCGAAGGATAAACAGAACGCCGCGCCGCCTGCCGCACAGCAGTAACTCGCGGTGTTTGTCTGACCCGCCGCCCGGAAATATAGGGAGCGGAGCCTGATAGATTACCCGGCGGCGCTGCGCTTGCGCGGGCCT
>NZ_JAGRQY010000262.1:0-710 GCF_018223905.1 Klebsiella sp. 28 | reverse complement strand
GGGCATGGGGCTGATGGAGACCGGTATGGCCTGGTTCTGGCCGGTTCGCCGTATCGCCCGCTGGACCGACACCATCGGCTTTGAGCATATTCGCGATGTGCAGGCGCAGCAGCGCGGCATTCTGCTGATCGGTATTCATTTCCTCACTCTCGAGATGGGAGCGCGGATGTTCGGTATGAACGAGCCGGGGATTGGCGTCTATCGCCCCAACGACAACCCGGTGATCGACTGGCTGCAGACCTGGGGTCGCTTGCGCTCCAACAAGGATATGATTGACCGTAAGGATCTGAAAGGCATGATCCGGGCACTGAAAAAAGGCGAAGTGGTGTGGTACGCACCGGATCACGATTACGGCCCGACCGCCAGCGTCTTCGCCCCACTGTTTGCGGTCGACCAGGCGGCGACCACCTCCGGCACCTGGATGCTGGCGAAAATGTCCAAAGCCTGCATCGTGCCCTTCGTCCCGCGCCGCAAACCGAACGGTAAAGGTTATGAACTGATTATCCTGCCGCCAGAGTGTTCCCCGCCGCTGGACGACGCGGAAACCACCGCCGCGTGGATGAACAAGATCGTTGAGCAGTGCATCATGATGGCCCCGGAACAGTATATGTGGCTCCATCGTCGCTTCAAAACCCGCCCCGAAGGCATGCCCTCCCGCTACTGATCCCTTTTCCCGGCCGCGCTCATCCCGGCCGGGAAAAGGGATCAGT
>NZ_JAGRQY010000261.1:0-5551 GCF_018223905.1 Klebsiella sp. 28 | reverse complement strand
GGCAGACAAGCCGAGCTGGGGATGACCTTTTCCCCTGCGTATCAGCATCAGGGGTATGCCCGGGAAGCCAGGCGGGCGGTGATGGCCTTACTCTTTGAACAGTTAGCCCACCACCGCTGTCAGCCGGTGGTGGGCTAACTGTTCAAAGAGTAAGGCCATCACCGCCCGCATGGCTTCCCGGGCATACCCCTGATGCTGATACGCAGGGGAAAAGGTCATCCCCAGCTCGGCTTGTCTGCCGTGATCTAAGAAGTGGATCCCCACATCTCCCGCCAGCGCACCGTTGGCCTGAATCTCTACGGCAAGCTGGAACCAGCTCTCATCCTCAGCAAAGGCCTGCGAACGCTGTTGTTCATAGAAGGCTGTCGCCTCTGTCATGCCGTAGTGGGTCCAGCTCTGAAAGCGGGCCACCTCCGGCAGATTGCGATAATGGCTGAAAGACGGCAGATCTTCCGTTCTGAACCGGCGCAGCAGCAGCCGGGGCGTGGTCAGGGGTAATTTCATCTCTTCTCTTCTTCTTAATGAGACGGGCAATGGCGGGGCCATCTTAACCTGCGCAGCCTGGCGCTGCCAGGCTCATGGCGGAGCCTCATCCCAGCGATAGATTTTGGTGGTGGCCAGGGTCAGCATGGCGAAATCTTCCGGCGTATCGCCGTAGGCGAAGATCTCCTCGTAATCGGTTAGCTGGGAGTTCAGGCGCAACAGCGGTCATTCCATGAGTCACGATAGATAATATTCCCTTCGGTATACTTCCAGGTGATCGCCTCATAACGCAATTCGAGTGTTTCGAGATGGGTACTACTCATCCCACCCGGAGAAAGAAATGGTGCAACCGTGGTAAATTTGACGTTTTCCAGAATGATATTGAAATATTCGGCTTCGATACCTGTTTCCAGAATGCGGTACATCTTGATTGTCGCCTTCTTCATCGTTCGGCCTTCGCAGACGGCTCTGTACAAGAGCGGTGTTGTTTGATCGAACTCTTTTACGATCGTTACAGGTTGATGGATCCGCGTACCGGTTAGTTTTCCCCAGTTTGGATCTACCGGAATAGTTACCCCATGAGAAAAGGATTTTAACTCGATAGAACCCAGGCGCAGTGGCATCAAACAACTGCCTAGAATTGGGGAGCCATTTTCATCTTCCAGCCATAAATGTGCGGGTGTAGACATATTATTTCCTTATAAATTTAATATAAAGTTAAGTTTTCAATGTCAAAATTTTACAAATCGATAAAACATTACAATTACAAATACGAAAAACAGGGGAACAAGCCAGAGAGGCGTCTCTGGAAAAAAGAGCCCTTGTGCCATGGCGAAGAGGATTGTCAATACAGCAGGGCCATAATATGAAATTAACGATCTGAATATTCTTCGCAGCAATCTTTTAATAAGATTCATCATAGCTATCGGATCATCCTGGTAATGATGTCTGCAATACCCTCATTCGAGGCCTGTTGTGCTGTAAACGCCTCAGATTTTAGAAACAATGGTTCTATCAGAAAGTACATCATTTCCAGCTCATGTGCGTAAAGTACCGAATAATACGCAGGTTCGGAAACACAAAGACGATGTGCACTCTCTGCTGCTTTCTGCACAATACCATATATTCCGATAGCGCCTACCACTCCCCCTGCCCGGCGTCCAGCCAATGCACTAAGTTCAAGATTGAGGTTTATACCTGTAGCGACAAATGAGGCTGTTGCCAAAGCAAATCCAGCGTTGGTCAGTGAGCTTGCGGCAATATGAATGTTAACAGCCATAAGTATTCGCTTTATACGCTCCAGTTCCTCTGAAGCTTTGTCTTTGAATATTTGTTCAAAATATAGCTTGAGCATATCGTATGCAATATTTCCATGTTTAAGGAGATAAATCACACCGTTTTTAAATCGTATGTCTTCGGTTTTTTGTTGCAGGCACACATCCTGGTACTCATCGGTAAAACAGGACGTATAATAAAGCGCACGCTTTGCACCTGCGCCTATGGTTTCAATTTGGTTTGCTACGGCCTTTTCTGCACCCGCTACGGCATGTTCGAGTTTTAACGCAAGAATATTGTTAGCCTGTAAATAACGGACAATTTCATTCTTGTAGTACATAACCATTCCTTGTTAATTATTTATTTTTCCAGGTGTTGTCATCGCTCTTCATGAGCAAGCCCTGAGTCAATCGCTGACTATGAAAGATGGTATTTCCTGGTCAGAATACTGATTATTAACGCGACTCCTCCGTACTTATGCAAAGCGATTTATCGCAGACAAGTATGGTGACTTGTGCATGTCTACGCAATCTTATTTTTATTGAGGGAACCGACGCCGCATAAACCGCGGCTGATTTACTTTTTGCCCGTCTGGCGGCAAGATCCGGCATAATGCACCGCTGTCGCAGGACGGCCGTGTCACCGGCAATCGTGACAGCGAACCATTCGACAGGAAAACGCATGAAGCCAAAACAAGCGGACATTCTCCGCCACGCCAGCACGCTGTTTAATCGCGAAGGATATCAGTCGCCCAGCATCGAGCGGATTGCTGAACATGCCGGCATCTCCAAAATGACCTTCTACCGCTATTACGCCGATAAAGAGGCGCTCATTCTGGCTATCCTCAAGCAGAAAGAGAGCGAATTTATGCAGGATTTGGCGCAGATCACCGCGGATAAAGCCAGCGCGCGGGAAAAGCTGTTCGCCGTGTTCGACTACTACCATCGCTGGTTTACCTGCGAAACGTTCCACGGCTGCATGTTTACCCGCGCGCTGTTTGAATATGGCGCGTCATCGCCGGCGATCCGGGAGCAATGCTCCCGATTTAAGTCGCTCCTCTGGCAGTTCTTCCGCGATATCCTCCTGCAGGTGTTAAAACCGGAACCTGCCGAGCGGGTGGCCATGATGATGGTGATGCTCATCGATGGCGCCATCGCCGCCCAGCAGGCCGAGTCCGCCGAATGCCGGGAGATCCCGCCAGGGGTGACCGCCTGGAGCGCGGCCAAAGCGCTTATTTACTCAGAAGGCGGTACGCTGTGAGATGATAAGCTGCCGCCCAGCGACTGCAGGGCCGCCAGCAGACCATCATAGTAATCGTTGCAGGTTTGCAGACGCAGCGCGGCGCCAAAGAAGACCTCCTCCATCGCCGCCGGATGTTTTTTGCCAATCGGCACAATCACATTGTTCAGCCAGCCATCCGCATGACCGATGTCGACCGTGATATGTTCGGCATAGTAATGCACGTCGCGCTCGGAAAGCCCAATCCGCCGACAGCCCGCCACCAGTTTTTCATACTGCGGCGGGTCGAGCAGCTCGGTCATCGCCATCACGCCCAGCGATTTGTAATAATGCTGACGGTTTACGCCGCCCAGCATAAAGGCGTTATACCCGGCCAGCCCCTGCCACTCGTACAAATGGGCAAAATGATTGTCCGGCAAAGCGATATTCCGCCGCTTCAGTAAATCCTTGTACAAATTGACGTGGGTGATCTCAGTGCTGCCCTGGCCTATCTCATCCCACAGATTTTGCGCAATCTCAGCGCGGGTTTCCGGCAGCGAGCCCACCAGCCCCATCGCCACCAGATCGAAGAAAAGCAGATTGAGGGCGCTGTCGCTTTTGAAGAAATAGTCGATTTGCGCCGCAGAGGCCTCGCTGGCAAGGAAATCGAACAGCGGATGATGAGACGCCGGGTGCTGCTGGCATAAGGCGCGCAGTTCGTCGACGATATTGCCGGCGTTAAGCATTGGTCTCTGGTGGTGGAAGCGTTTGCTTTCCGCCCGCAGCCACTCAGACTCGATGTAATTTCTGATCCCGGAAAGCAGCGGATGAAACTGATTGGCAGCCGCTGGCGAGAGCGGGTCGGCAAGCCAGGACTGATAGAGAATGAACAGCGCGTGGTGCGCACGCTTTTTGGCCTGTGGATCGTCAGCGGAGAAGGCGCGGATGCAGGTATTCTCAGTGAGATGCCAGGCTCTGTCGGCCACCAGCGGGTTGGCCGTCAGCTTCAGCGACAGCGCGTTGCTGTGCAGAAGCTGGTCAATTAACTCATCCAGCGCCAGCCTGGCCATCACCGCGGTCTGGTCGCTTCCAATCACCCCATTATCTGTGTTACGCATGATTTATCCCTGTGAAATACATGGCTACTATACGGTATAGTACCGTCCATAATGCGGCAACGTAAATTTCACACGCGCTTTCAATTTACTGTTTATTAAAGAATTTAAATGAATACAATAAAAACCACTAAAATATTATTGATATTATAAAAACAATAACATTACCATTCAGTACAGTGACAAACGACACAAGGAACCATCATGCCTTATCTGTTACTGACGCTGGCGGCTCTGTTCTGGGGCGGGAATTATGTTGTCGGGCACGTGCTGGTGCAGGGCGTGGATCCGATCCTGATGACCGAAGCGCGCTGGGCGCTGACGGCGCTGCTGCTGGGCCTGCTCTACCGACGGCAAATCGCCGGCAGTCGCCACCTGCTGCGGGCAAACGCGCCAGCGGTGGTGGTGCTAACCCTCTGCGGCCAGGTCAGTTTCCCGCTCACGCTCTATATTGGCCTGCAAACCACCTCCGCGCTCAACGCCGCCATCTATATGTCCGCCACGCCGAGCATGGTACTGTTGATTAACCGACTATTTTTCCGCGATCCGGTATCAGGGCGTAACTGGCTCGGAGTGGCTTTTAGCACCCTCGGCGTGATGATCCTCTTATTTCAGGGAAATCCGCTGCACGCCGCCTCTCTGCACACCTTTGCCATCGGCGACCTGTGGGCGATGGGGTCGGCGCTGAGCTGGGCGCTCTACTGTTCGCTGTTACGTCTGAAGGACCGCCGAATCCCGGCGAATGGCTTTGTCGCCGTCAGCTCGCTGCTCGGCGCCCTGATCCTGGTGCCAATCGTCATCTTCTGGCTGATGCGCCACCCGGCGCAGGACTGGGCAGCCTGGCGCGAGCCGTTTTTCCTCAGCGGCCTGGCGTATCTGGTAATTTTCCCATCGTGGCTGGCCTATTTGTTCTGGAACAAAGGTATCGCCACCATTGGCGCCACGCGGGGCGAAATTTACACCCACATCATCCCCCTCTCCGGCGGGGTGTTGAGCATCCTGTTCCTGCATACCCAGCCGCATGCCTGGCATCTGTTTAGCGCGCTGTTCATCATGGTGGGGATTGGGATCTGCTCGCTGGAGAAACGCCAGGCGGCGTCTATTTGTCTGCGTGACTAATGTATGCGACCGGGCGCCTGGCCACGCCCGGTCACAAAAGTTAACGGCTGGTGGAGAGCGGCTGGTGATGTCCCGCTCCTGCGGATTGGATCGCCCGGCCTTCGCGACCAAAAAAGGTCAGGACGGTAATGACAATCGCCACCGTCCCGGCCACCAGGGCCATTGCCAGGCCGTAGTTATGCCCATGATGCTGGGCGATTGATGCCTGGAGAGTGGCATTCACCGAAGCCAGCAAATTACCCAGCTGGTAGACGAAGCCGGGCAGCACCGCCCGGGTGTTGGCCGGGACCAGTTCATTGAGCCAGGTGGGGATCACCCCCCAGGCCCCCTGGACCATAAAC
>NZ_JAGRQY010000260.1:0-1921 GCF_018223905.1 Klebsiella sp. 28 | reverse complement strand
GCTATCCGCGCGCAGCTATCTCACTATCCTCATTGGCTCGCCTCCTGCTCTTCGGGGGGCGTCCACATGGCGGCGAAGATCAGTGGCAGCATGGCGGCAATATTCACCGCGCCCCAGAAAATGTTGATGACGTACCCGGAGGGGTCGTCAACCTGACCGCGCGCCACCTGAATACCGCCCCATATCAGCCCCGTCAGGGTGAGCAAAACGATGGCAATTTGCGGCTTGACGAGATAGAGAAAACGGCCCGTCTGTCGCTCTTTCGGCGTAACGTGAAATTTGATCTGCTCCCCGCGCAAAACGGTGTCCAGCGCCCGCAGATTCATCGAGAAAAAGGAGAGGTAAGAGGCCCGGCCGTCCCAGGCAGAAATGCCCCAGGTGCCGAACATAAAGGCCAGTTCGGAGACAATAAAAAAGGGTAAAAAGTGCAGATAGAAAGGGGTAGACCACGCCGACACCGGCGGAATGCCGGTGAAGAGATAGATAACAGGCGAGATCAGGAATACGGTGTTCCACACGCAGGCCAGATACGACCAGAAGGTGGTCGCGTACATCAGCGTTTGCGGCAGCGAGAGTTTAAAGCGGCGTCGGTTGAAGATGTTGTCATGGAACAGGATATCCAGCGATCCGGCGGCGTACTTAAAGCGCTGGATCATCCACGTCAGCATATCCTGCGGAGAGAGCATTTTCGACTCAATCCGCGGGTGCATTACCGAGCGCCAGCGGCGGGCAGCGTCGCCGTGCAGCAGGATGGAGGTATAAATATCTTCCGAGACGTGGAACTTATAGGGCGTCAGTTCAGTATCGAAGGCAACGTGGGGGCGCATGGCGTCCTGCAGCGCTTCCCGCGTTGCCGGGTCACGAATATCCCGCGTATGACGCGCGATTTCGGCGTCAACGCTCCAGACGTAGCTGCGCAGCGCCGCCTGCATCACCGCTTCCCGTCGGTGAACGGAGGCGGCGCCACAGCAGAACGCGGCGTTAGCCCAGTTGCGGCGCCGTAAAATCACGTCGTAAAACATGCGCGGATCGTTGAAAAAAGGATCGCGACCAATGGTCACCGGACCGACGATTTTCTGCGCCAGCCAGCCCACGCCATAGCCTGCACCGCCTGCTTTACGCCGCAGCCAGCTCGCCAGATCCTCTCCTTCCGGGAGATCGAAAAACCATTGTGGGGTCTGCACCCAGGCGACGTCCGGATCGCGAAAATAGCCGAGCGTGTGGCTCAGCAGGGTCGGGAAAACGCGGGTATCGGCATCACAGATGATCAGAAAGTCGCCATCGGTATGTTCCAGCCCGTTGCGCAGGTTACCGGCCTTGTAGCCGATATTGCTCTGACGGGTGATATAGTTCGCCCCCTCCTGCTCGCAGACCGCCTTCATCTCCGGGCGACGCCCGTCGTCAAGGACATGCACTTTATAATCGAGCGGACCAGGATAGGTCATCTGCATGGCGTCACGGATCGACAGCCTGACCAGCTCCACGTCTTCGGAATAGGTGGCGATAAACAGATCGACTTTAATCGGCCTCGACTCCACCGCTTCATCCGCGCGCAGACAGTCGTTGATCTCCGTCGGGGGGACCCCTGGCGGAGGATCTTTTTCCTGCCATAAATTAATGGTGAACAGAACTGTGCCAATCCACGCCAGGGTTTCCGCCAGCACCAGAGGGATCGCATACCACAGGGCGTCAGTGTTTAAGGACGCGGTCCAGCGCCAGTAAATATAATTGGCACCAAGCACCAGGGCGGCCACAGCTAATACCTGCCAAATCATTCTCACCCAGCGCGGGGTGCTGAGCGGTTCAGGCGGTCGGCGATGTTCAAAACGGGAAAAATAAAAATCCATAGCAAGGATATCCTGATTCCGCGCTGGGTTTGAATGACAGGTCTGTTATCGATTGGGGGCGTTCTGCAGAACGC
>NZ_JAGRQY010000026.1:0-53473 GCF_018223905.1 Klebsiella sp. 28 | reverse complement strand
TCTGCTGTAAAATGAGTGGATGGGGGGTCTGCGCCAGCGTCGGGGTGAGATCGTAGCGGGCGCTACAGCGCTGTTGAGGGCCCGGCCCCCATTGCGCATACAGGGTGCCTTTTGGCGCCAGGCCGGCCAGGTACACCTGACCCTCGCTGGCAACGATGCTGCTGGTGTCTTTGGCGCGTACTTCGCTGCCAAAGGGCAGCGGTTGTCCCCGCGACTGCAGCGTAAACAGCGCCTTATAGCCAACGTGGGTGTGAAAGCGCGCCAGAACCACCGCGTCTTTGGTAGGGACCAGCGTCACGGTGCTGTTGGCCAGATCCACATTCTCCGGCAGCGAATGGCTGTCGAGAGAGACGTCGTTGCGGTGATAGGCGGTGGCGAAGGGCAGCACGGCGTACCCGTCACCATTGGTGGCGATGGTTTTCTGGTTGGCGAGGGTCACACCGCCGGCGCCACCGGCGTCAATCAGGACGACAGCGCCATTCATTTCCGGCGTAAAGACTACCCCGTGGCGGTGAATCAGAATGCCCCCGCTGGCGCCGTAGTTCAGACGAGCGGCCTGCGAATCGTGGCTGTAGCCGAGATTCAGATCGCCCCTTCCACTGCTGTACCCGGCCGTCAGGCTGCCGCTGGACCCGTTTTGCCGATCGCGGGTTTGGCTGACGGCGTAGCTAAGCGCGTGATTGTCCAGCAATGTGCCGTTGAGGCTGACCATCTGACTGCCAACGCTGTGGCGGGAGGAGGTCAGGGTATAGCCGGCATAGCTCCCCGGCAGCAGGTGGCTCAACGGCACGGAAAGTGACAACGTCACCACTTTGTCGGAATGCGGCTTGTCATCCTCCTCGTCACCGTGGCTGCTGCGGGAGTCGCTGTAGCTGAGCGACCACGCGATACCGTGAACCTGGCTGCTGATCCCCATATTGGCGGTACGCTGTGTGGCGCCCCCTGACCAGTAGCTGTCCTGGTCGAGACTCAGATAGAGGGTGATATCGTACGGCAGGCTCTGGCTGGCGGTGATTTGCAGGGTTGCTTTTTTGTTGTCGCTATCCTGCAGGTCGTCGTCGCTACCCGGGCTGGAAAACGCCTCGCTCAGCGTGGCATAGCGCTGATGCGAATAACGCCAGCCGGTGAAAGTCAACTGCGTGCCAAGACGATCAAAACCTTTGCTGTACTGGAGCTGCCAGGCCCGGCCATCGATCGGATCCTGCTGGTGCCGGTCGCGGGCGTTTAACAGCTGCAGCGAGAGCGCCCCGGCTTCTCCCAACCCCTGTCCTGCGCCGAGCGAGAGGTTATGGTATTGCGCCGCGCTCTGCAGTCCGCCAAACAGCGTCAGGTTGTGGGCGAACCCGCGCATCAGCGACAGCTGCATCATCAACGGTCGCTGGCTGGCATCGTCGCTATGGTAGCGCCCGGCGACCAGGTTGTATTTCAGGCTGCCTTCGCGCTGCATGCTGGTCACCGAAGCATACGGCTGGGTGAAGCGGCGGATTTCGCCATCCGACTCTTTGACGGCAACCTCAAGATTGCCGCTGCTGGCGGTGGGATAAAGATCGTCAATCACGAACGCGCCGGGGGTGACGTAGGTTTGATACAGCACGTAGCCATTTTGCCGAACCGTGACCTGGGCGTTGGTTCTGGCAATCCCGCGGATGGTCGGGGCAAAACCTTTCTGCGAGTCCGGGAGCATCGCATCGCTGGAGGCGAGGGATATTCCCTGAAACTGTACCGCGTCAAACACATCGCCCGACGTGAAGGTATCCCCGAGGGTCAGTTCACTCTGCCAGCGCGTCAGGTCGCGCTCAAGCCAGGCGCCGCTGGTCGTCCACTGGGGCTTATCATCGCTGTTGGCGGTCAGGCTATTGCTGGCGCGCAGGCGCCAGGCGCCGACGTTCACGCCGCTTTTCAACATCAGATAGTTATCGCGCTCGGTGCTGCCCTCGCGGGTACGCTGGCTGGCGCCTGAATAACGATAGTTACTCTGAAAGGCGCTAATACCTTCGTCCCACAGCGCAGAGGGAACATTATCCCTCGCCCGGTGCGTCATCAGCGCCTGAGGAATGGTCATTACCAGCCGCTGATGAGCAAAATCGAAATTGACCGTGCTGCCCGGCAGCAGCGCGTTGAGTTCGGGACATGAGCGGGGCGTTGCGCCGGGCGCCTGGGACAGCACGGCCGGGTTAACTCCGGCCTGCAGCAGATCTTCCGGCTTAAGGCAGGGCATGAGCTGTCCGCGATCGTTCTGGCGAAACGTGACGGTCTTACGGGCGTCCAGCGTGACGCCGTTGACCTGCCAGCTCACCGGATAGGCGCCTGGCGGCTGGCCCGCCTGCTGATTGAAGCGTTGCAGATCCACTGCCGGCAAATGGTCGTTTTTCTCCAGCAGATCCATATTAAAGGTCGCCTGGGCGTGCAAGAGCGCGCTCTGTCCGCCCAGCAGGATGGAGAGGCTGACGACGGTAACGGTATGAGCCGGGCCGTGGCGCATCGCGACATCAGACGCTTAGTGCGCCGAAACGGGGGCGCTAAACGTCTGCACAGCGCCAAAGTCATCCAGAATGCGCCAGCTCACCTCGCGGGCGCAGGCCTCGCCGGGGAGGGAATACTCTTCACGGCTGTGAGGAGCAATCACGCTGCGCTCAAGCGGCGTTTTCTGGTTCTGGCCCGCGCAGCTGAGCGTGGTGATAGTCACATAATAGGGGGAGGCATTCTCCGCCTGCAGATGGTTGCCGCTGACCCGCCAGCGCAGGTGCTGCGCCGCGTCGAGCGCCGAACCAGGGAGCCCTGCCGGGCGATAAATGAGCTTCAGTTGATTCTTAATAGCAAATTGCAGAATGTTCTCGCCAGCCGGCGCGGTATTGGCGGGAATCACTTTGATATTCAGGGTGAACAAACTTTCCCGATCGTTTGGCAGTTGCGCCGAGGTTAATAACACGCGCAGATCGTTGCTGTCTCCGGCATCCAGACGGAACAATGGCGGGGTGACGATAAACGGTGATTTATTATTATCAGCCAGATCGTCTACCCAGCTCTGAATAAGCACCGGATCGTGAGGATTGGTGTTTTTTACCGTGATGTCTGCCTCATGGCTTTGTTCATTATAAATGACACGTGTGCCGGCAATGGCAACCCCGGCGGCAGACGCCAGGAACGGGCAAAAGAGAAGGCTCAGGATAAAAGCCGCTTTATAACACTGCATAATTGAGGATCCGGTCACGAGGAAGAGAATAAGGGCAGGAGGACGCTGCCCTTGGAAAAGTGGCAATCAGGACATTCTATTCGTACACAATATCAATATTGGCCGTGGCATTAATATTGCCGGCAGTGACATCCTGTGAGGAATCGCTCTTCAGATCGGCAATAAAGTTAAATGCAATATCACCGTTTTCGTCGGCTTGCGAAACCGCCGTTTTGCTCTGCTTGTCAAAGGTCAGCTGAGTGCCTTCCGTTGAGCCGTCAGGGGAAGAGAAGACTTCAATGCCCACCCCTTTGGCGGTATCCGCGGCGTCGGAGAGCGCCAGCACGGCGGCGCTGGTGCCGTTAGCGTTGGTGTCCGGAGTACCTTCCAGGCTGATACTGATGTTCTGCGCCAGTGGGCAACCGGTGAGGTTGATAGTGAACGGCGTTTCTGCGGTTTTCGCTTCATGGGATTTCAGCGCCGACATATCGACGTTGCCAAAATCGACATTAACATCGCCACCGTTATTGGCGATCTGGCAGGACTCGTTAATAATTTTACCGGTGAAATTCAGTGTACCCGCCGCGCGGGCGGTGGTCACAGTAGCCAGACTTAAGGCCAGCAGTGAACCAACAACCAGCAGGGTGCCTTTTTCTTTCATACTCAAACCTTATTAAATAATCACAAGTTAACAAAAGCATTTAACATTTTTAAAGCATGTTTTTTATTTCTGTTCACAAAAAAACGGTAAGCATCGCTAATGTATATTACCGTCGGGGGCGGGATTATACGGAGAACATCGTAAAGGCCCATTGATAAGATGTGTTAAGCTGTAACATTATTTATTTTTTGGTGTAAGTATAATCTCATTAAATATTAAAAAGAGTCCCATACGTATAATGCATTATTTCCGGGAGATAACTGTTCTGAGCAAATTTTACGAAAAAGTTGCTGTTAATCCCGGCAGTTGACCGGGTGGCCCGGAATAATCATTTACGCTGCCGCTATTTTGCAGTAGCGTGGAGTGACGGCAGGAAGCCGCAGGTTGTAGGGCACAGAAACGATGCTGTGCCGCGCAGTGTCACCCGTTATCAAGGAAGATTGCTATGTCTCCATTCCGTCTCGCTCTGATATGTCTGTGCCTGGCGCCGCTGGCGTCGTCTGCTGCGCTTTCCGGCCAGGTTCATTTTTCAGGACGGGTCATCAATCCGGCCTGTGTTATCGCCCCCCGGCACGATCGTATCGATGTCTCGTGTCAGCACCATTCACCGGAACAGGTCGCCTTGACAAACAACCGTCCTCGCTACGCCATGCCGGACAATCGCGGTGAGGTCAGTATTCACTGGCGAAATGCGCAGCATAGTGAAGCGGATGTCATTATTCGCTATCGCTAAGGCAGGATAAAGGCAATGAAGAGTAAGCTGATGCAAGAAGGTAAAGGATAAACCGTTGTGCGGTTTATGCGCGCATCAGCCATAACCAGCGGGCAGGCGCGCGCGCAGAAATCATTCATGAAAACAATTATTGCCGCCGCCCGGCGGCAGAATCAGGTGTCGTCTGGCGCCCAAGTGAGCTCCGGGATCGGAAAGCGGCCCACCGTCATAGAGAAAGGGAAGCAACTCAGCGGATCCGCGACTGTTCATCGTCGCGTAACGTCAGCACCTCAAAACCGTTGGCGGTGACGGCCACGGTGTGCTCCCATTGCGCGGAGAGTTTTTTATCGCGGGTAACCACCGTCCAGCCATCTTTTTTGGTTTTGATACGGCTGTCGCCCTGGTTGACCATCGGCTCAATGGTGAACACCATGCCTTCCTGCAGCACGGCGCCTTCTCCGGGGCGGCCGTAATGCAGCACCTGCGGTTCCTCATGCATTTCCTGACCGACGCCGTGACCGCAATATTCTCTGACCACGCTATAGCCATGCTCCTCCACCCAGCGCTGAATAGCGTGGCCAATATCGCCCAGCGTCGCGCCAGGCTTCACCACCTCAATGCCTTTCCACATCGCTTCATAGGTAGTCTTTACCAGCCGGCGGGCCAGCGGGGAGACATCGCCTATCAGGTACATCTTACTGGAGTCGGCAATCATGCCCGCTTTCTCGAGGGTGATATCGACGTTAACAATCATCCCGGAGCGCAGATGTTCGCTCGCTTTGGGGATCCCGTGGCACACCACATCGTTAATGGAAGTGTTCAACACATAGGGAAAATCGTATTGCCCCTTGCTGGCCGGGCGGGCGTGCAGCTGGTTGACGATAAAATCTTCCACTCGATCGTTAATCGCCATCGTCGTTACGCCGGGAACGATAAAAGTATCCAGCATATCAAACACTGACGCCAGCAGCTGGCCGGCATGGCGCTGCCGGGCGAGTTCGTCGGCGGTTTTAATGATTATTGATGGCATTGATCACCTCCAGCAGACGGTCAGAGCCGGATTTCAGCATCAGCAGTTTGATCTGCTGGTGGTTAAGCTCAGGGTAGAGTTCGCTCATCATGCCCAGACGGATCCAGTATTCCGCCTGGGCATTGACGGAGCGGGACATGGCTTTGCTGGCATCACGAATATCATCGTGCAGCAGATCGGAGATTTTGACGATTCCCATAGATATATACCGTAATGATTCGTATATACATCGTATACAATCCAGCGCGGGATGTCCTTGGCATTTTGTGGCGTGGATGGCGAGCACCATGCAAAAAAGCCCGACCAGCGGGCTTATATTCAGCATTTTTTCGGGTTAAAAATTCGCGCTGTGCACCATGGCGAAAATTACCCATTAGATTATCGGTATGCAGAAAGAAAATAACATGATGGCGACGCATCAATATATTTTATGCAGGTGTTAATTTTGCGTATTAATATTCTCCCGTCAGGCCGGGAATCCGAAGGATTTACAGCGCGTCAGTGAGTTTATCCACCACCACCTTACCCGCATTATCGAACTGCGTAATGCGGAAACTGTCGCTCCAGGAGCGGCGGGTGGTGAAGCGGTCGAACAGGGATACCCGGCCTTTGCGCTGGCCATCTTTACTTAAAATAACCCATTCGGTCACCGAAGAATAATGCTGGCTATTGTCATGCCGACTCTGTTGTTCAACAAGCTGGTCTTCTTTTTCCACTTTTAAATAATCACGCAACATATTTAACCTCCATAGAAAGTATTATTAACATTACTCCTTTTATTTATTCTTTCAATCAAACTTTTTAATCAATAAAAGTAACTATTAGTGGGCGACCTAAGTGCAAAAATCGCGGGGAATATCACTCCTTCGGACGGCCTGGTCCACTACGCTTAACGAGAGCGTCCGCCGCGCCTACTGCCGTATCCGGGTCAGAAAGAGGCCAACAAAAGGCCATATCCTTGTATTCTTAATAGGCGTAATTCTGCTATATCTAATGCGTTTTGCCACGACCGAGCCACAGAGAGCGCTGTACCATGAGTAACGATCACCTGACGGATATTGCCTATCGCCACTTTATTGAAAGCGTTAAAGATTATGCCATCTATATGCTGAGCGCCGACGGCACGGTCATTAGCTGGAATGAGGGCGCCCGCCGGGCAAAAGGGTACCTGAGCGACGAGATCATCGGTCGCCACTTCGGTCTCTTCTATAGCGAAGCTGAGCAACTCTCCGGTGTACCCGCAAAAAACCTGGAAATCGCCCTGCGTAGCGGGCAGTTTGAAGGGGAAGGCTGGCGGTATCGCAAAGACGGGTCCCGATTCTGGGCGCATGTCATGATCGATACCATCCGCGATGAGCAGAACACCCTGCTGGGTTTTGCCAAAATTACCCGCGACATTAGTGAACAGAAGGCGATTAACGACCGCATCGCCTGGATGGCGCGCTACGATGCGTTAACCGGTTTACCCAATCGGGTGGAGTTTTTTGAACGGGTGGAGAAGCTGATCACTGGAAATGATGCCCGCCGCTTTGCCATTTTCACGATCGATTTAGACAAATTTAAAGAGATTAACGATCTGCAGGGCCATCTGATTGGTGACCAGCTGCTGCAGCGCGTGGCGGGCGCCGTGCTCAAAACGCTGCAGAAGGAGGAGATGGTCGCCCGCTTCGGCGGCGATGAGTTTGTGGCCGTTAAACCTTTTTCCGATGAGGGGGAAGTGGATGCCTTTGCTGCGCGCCTGTGGCACTGCTTCAGCGGTAAGCAGACGTTTGCCGCGACGGAAGTGGTTCTCTCCGCCAGCATTGGCATCTCAGTCTACCCGGAAGACGGCACGGATATTAATACGATACTGAGCAATTCCGATCTGGCTATGTATCGGGCAAAAAGCAGCCTCGACCATAAGATTTGCTGGTATGAACGTGAAATGGATGACAAGACGCGGCAGCGCAATATGATGGCCGCCGATATCCGGCGCGGTATTCACGCCGGGGAGTTTTCGCTCCACTATCAGGCTATCCGCAACATCAAAGATCGTAGCATCACCGGTTACGAGGCGCTGCTGCGCTGGCAGCATCCGCAGCTGGGGACGATCCCGCCGGACGTGTTTATTCCCATCGCCGAAGAGAGCGGCGCCATCGTGCCCTTAGGTTACTGGGTGCTCGAGCAGGTGTGTAACGAATCGCTGGAAAATGGTTTGAACAGAAAAGTTTCGGTCAATATCTCTCCGGTGCAGTTGCGTCATCGTAGCTTTATCGAAAAAGTCCGCGAGATCCTGATGCGTACCGCCTACCCGGTCAGTCTGCTGGAGTTTGAGGTCACCGAAACGGCGTTTGTGATCAATAAACAGCTGGCGTTCAGCGTTCTGCATCATCTGCAAAAAATGGGGATCAGTATTGCGCTGGATGACTTTGGCACCGGTTACTCCTCCCTGAGCATGCTGCGCGATTTTCATTTCGACGTCATCAAACTCGACCGCAGCTTTATGACAGATGTGGAGAGCAACCCTCAGGTACGCTCATTCGTGCGAGCCATTATTTCGCTGGGCAATTCGATCAATACGCCGCTTATCGCCGAGGGGGTAGAAACGGCTGGACAACTGCAGATCCTCGAAGAGGAGGGATGTGACGAGATGCAGGGATTTCTGTTCGGCGAGCCGGTCGATATCAAACACCTGCCCGACCGGCGCTGATGCGCCCACCCTCCGCTGGTGGGCGTAAGGGCGTTACTGATGCGCAAGCGCTGCCTGCCCGGAAAGATGCAGCAGCGCCGAGCGCAGCGAGACCTCGAACATCTGACCGTGCGTCAGGCCGGGGTAGCGCCAGAAGGCTACGGTCAACCCTTTACTGGCAAGCTGCTGTTGGGTTTGACGCAACACCTCAAGCGAGGCCTCGTGCCCGGACGGTTCTCCACGGGCTTTACCGTCACCCTCGAGTAGGTACAGCGATTTCCCGCGAAAGCGGACGGCATCAAGACTTTGGCTTGCCTGCAAAGGCGATTGCAGGGCCTGACCTAGCGACGGGCTGGCGGAATAGTAGATCCCGAACGGCGAAGCCTTCCTCCACGCGTCGAGCACAAACAATCCGCCGTAGGAGTGGCCCCAGATAGCGCGCTGGTGGGGATCTATTTTCAGGTTAGCTTCCGTCTGGGGAACCATCGTTTCGGTCAGCAGTTGGCGAAAAACATCATTGCCCCCGGTTTTACGCGGCGGTAGCGCGGGTTTCCCGGCGCGAGGCTCATGCGTCTTTAGCGGTGGGGTGTAATCCCAGGCACGGGCTGCGGTATCAAAGGGCAGCGCGGTCTGGTAGCCGATAGCGACGATCACCGGCGGGGAGCCGGCGAAGAGCTGCTGCAGAAACGCGTCGTCGAGTTTATCCATCACCGCGTTGCCATCCAACATATACAGTACCGGATAGCCGGCGGCGGGCGGGGTTTTGTCCGGCACTGCGGTCCATACCCGGTAGTGACGTTCGCCATCGGCAGAGTCATACTGGCGTTGCGTAAAGTGGTAAAAAGCCGACCCTTTATCCGCAATGTTCGGCCCCAGCGGCTGAAGATCCGGCCGGGCAATACTGCCGCTGCTGTAGAAGAGTGCGCCAATCGCCAGCGTCAGCAGCCCGCTCGTACGACCTGTTGTGATGCTCCCTGAACTCAACTTCACCTCGTCTGTCCCCCTGTTTTGTTGCTTCTGGCGTTATTGTTGGGCTGACACGTTAGCACAGCTTTTATGATAATGGTTCTCATTTCTTTTTCTGGCGTTGCCACAAACTGTATGCTGGGGGAGCGGGTGACGGGATAAACGGAGATGACGAAGAGAAGGCCCCCTGTAGGCGGTCATAAAAGAAAATTCAGGAACGATCGTGAAGGTGACTCAACAGTTTAACCACCGCCAAGGTGAATAAAATTCAACAGAATGGTCATGACCACCCAGGCCAGCAGCAGATAGCGTCGTTTATCGCGTCGAGCTTCCAGCGCAGCAAAATAGTTAGCGCTGTACCAGGTTGATATGATAATAGCCAGCGTGATGATGACCTGCCAGATCGCCTCGCTGAAACCGGTGACGATGCTTATGCCACGAAAGCAGAGGACAATCGCAATACCGTTAAACGCATTACACATCAGCCATCCCCACAGACTTGCGGGTCGGCTAAATAAATATCCCAATCGTAAAACCAATGTCGTATTCACCCTGCTAAAATAATCGCGCTGTAAAATGCATTTTAACGATCGAACAGGTATTGATATAAATCAAAACTAATGGAATACCGCAGGAATCACTGGCGTACGGTGCTAACAGCGCGAGCAATAAACCTGAGGGTCAGTAGCTCTGAAGAATATTTAACTCATTGTTTTAATGGGATTTTAGTTATGAAATGCCTGCGCTAATGCGCGTACTTCAAGCAAGTAGCAATACGTTGGTTTCTCTGGTTATTATTGCCATTGAGGTTATAACGGGGAGAATCAGATTATTCGCCATGTTTGCTGGGCGAGGGGTGAAAATCCGACCGGGGCCAGAGCTCCGGTCGGTGTCATACTTAATGGGGCAAGGCGTTATGCTGCAGAATTTTCAGGAAATCATGTTTGTCAGAGATTAATGACAGTGCATTAGCGATCAGCTCATCGCTAAATATCGAGGCAATTTCCTTGAGTACGTCAATATGCTCTTTCTCTTTCGCGATCACGCCGATGGCAATAAACATTACATTGCTCCGATCCCAGATTACGCCATCAGGAAACTGATAGATCTCAATCCCGGTTTTAAGGATGATATCCGTCGCGGATTTCGGCAAATGCGGCAGGGTGATGCCATTGCCTAAAAAGGTCGAGACCTGATGTTCACGCTCCAGCAGAAAGTGGACACATTCCTGATTGACATAGCCTTTGGCTTTAAACTCCGCGCCGATCATGGCGATGACTTCCGCTTTATTACTGGCTTTGCAGCCAATATGCAGATTATCCAGCGTGATGTTATCGATCATAACCAACCTCCCTGGTGAGACGAGTGGATTTTTTATCTTCATGGTTTGCTGACAGCTCTGCTTCTAACTGCTCAAGCGATTTATTGGAGGTCTCGGGCAGGGCAAAGACCACGAAAAGAATGGCTAAATAGTTAATGGCGGCGAAGATAAAGAAGACCGGCCCAAGGCCCAGTTTTGCCTGCAGCAGCGGGAACAGATAGCTGACCACCGCGTTCATGATCCACATGAAAAATACCGAGATCCCCATCGACAGTCCGCGGAATTTCAGCGGGAACAGTTCGGCTAATACCACCCAGGTAATAAAGCCCATGGAGCCCTGCATCACGCCGACGAACAGCGCGCCCAGCAGCCAGATGGCGGTAGCTTTCAGGTCACCCACCAGGGTGTAATCGACAGCGGCGATAATCAGATGCAGGGTTGCCATAATGGCGAAACCGTAGATGATGATTGTCTTACGTTTGAAGCGGTCGACAAGGAACAGTACCCCGATCAGCATACCGCCCACGGAGAAAACACCGTTCAGCACGTTGCAGATCAGCGAAGTACGCTCTGAGAAACCGGCGGCACTCAGGATTTCCGTACCGTAATACATAATGACGTTAACGCCGGTGGTTTGCTGCAGTGCGGCCCAGGTAATGCCGACCAGCAAAATTTTGAGGATCCAGGGTGTTTTGACAATCGTCGCAAAGGTGCTCTGGGCGCTGTACTTATTACCAGCTTCAATTTTGATCAGGGTAGAGATGTCATCGTACTCCTTCTGCGCGCGTTCCGCCGGGCGGATTTGTTTGAGGATATGCAGCGCTTCATCATGACGATTTTTGCTGATCAGCCAGCGCGGGCTTTCCGGCGCGCGCCACATGCCAACGAACAGGCAGATGGCCGGAATCGCTTGTACCAGCAGCATATAGCGCCAGACGTCCGGCAGATGGCCCCAGATGATGCCAATGATCGCGTTGATGGCAAACGCCGCCAGCTGGCCAATGACGATGGCGACTTCATTCAGGCCGGTCAGCTTGCCGCGCATCTCGGTAGGCGCCACTTCTGAAATAAAAGTGGGGGCGGTGACCGAAGCGCCGCCGACGGCATAGCCCAGCAGGGCGCGGGCAATCAGCAGGGTAGTGATATCGGGGGCCGCGGCGGAAAGCAACGCGCCGATGAGAAAAACAAAGGAGAGAAAGAGTAAATATTTACGCCGGCCGAAGTAATCGGCAAATTTGCCGCCAAACACGCTGCCCAGCGCGGCGCCGACCAGCAGAACGCTCATTACCAGCCCTTCGGTGGTTGGGGTCAGCGCCATGTACTGCTTCAGTGAGGAAAAGGCGCCGTTGATAACGCCGGTGTCGTAACCGAAAAGCAGGCCGCCGAAGGTGGCCACTAAGGTGATCTGATGAAGTCGTTTTCTCTGTTGCTGGTTCAGGTTTGTTATAAATGACATGGTAGTCCCTTTATTTTGTTGAACGACACAAGATAAAAATACATCTCCCCAGTCAGGATTTATCACGCCTGTGTTGTCGTATCTAACTGAATTAAATGATTTTCTTCTTTGTGTAATTGCTCAGCACAAGGCAGGGTACGCTAAGCAATGGCGGTCAAAGAGGTTTACGGCTTGGTGTTGACATGGATGTAGTCGATATCCGTTCTCCTTTGCGGGTTAGCGGTCTTTAGTGCGTCAGTCGCGACGACATTTGCCGATGAACAGCGCTCTGGTGTGGCACGTTGCTGTCGCTCCGGCGATTTACCGTGGTAAGAATATGGCACAAAGAAATGGAATGAACATGCAACAAGATCACATTGTGAAAATTTAATTTCAATTCAGTGTTGCAGAATGGTAAATGCATGAAGCCAATCACAAAGGCTAAAGGGAGTATATCCCCATGAAAAGCAGGTTAAATTTACAGTGAGGTAATAACAATGTTGTTTTCAGTGGGTTAATGTAAATCGAAGAATACTACGCAGATCACATTTTTACGCCATAATATTTAAGAATAGAATTTATATTTCATTGTCACGATCGGGGCAAAATGAAGATAGAGGCCTTTTACCTCCGGTCTGAAGGGGAAATGAGCGGTTCGCTTTGCCCACGGGGGCGGAGGTTAAGGATGAATGCATCACCGGGGGAAACACCGGGTAAAAATGCAGAGAAGGGGGATTCTCTGCATCTTACCCATCACGAAAAAGATCAGTGCAGTGCGGGCCAGTAGCCTTCGTTGGCGACGATCAGTTCATCGAGGATGGCTTTCGCCACCGAAGCGCTGGGCACCGTTTTCGACAGGGCGATGGCCTGCCACAGTTTCTGGTAACTGCCCTCAATCCAGGCGTCAACCACCAGTTTCTCAACTGCTACCTGCTGCTCCATCAACCCTTTCTGGAATGACGGGATTTTCCCCATCGCCAGCGGTTCCGGACCATTAACGCCCACCAGGCAGGGGACTTCCACCATCGCCGTCTCATCGAAGTTGGCGATGGCTCCGTTGTTCTCGACGATCAACAGCATCCGCTCCTGGGTGTTAAAGGCGATGGCGCAGGCGAGGTCGACGATAAAGGTGGCATGGGCCCCGGCATGGAAATGCGCGCCTTCCGCCGTGCCGCGACGGGTGATCTCCCGGGCCATATCAAAGACCTCTTTTTCGCGTCCGGCCATCACCTCGTTGGCCCGCGTAAACTCCGGGTCGGAATGCGCCACTTCATAGTCCGGGTAGAGATAGTATTTCAGATAGGTGTTAGGCAGCGTTGTCGGATCGAGGGCAAACACATCCTTCACCTTTTTAAAGGTCTCGATCCAACTCGGCGCCTTATGCTGAAAGTCTTCTTTTGGGCTGCTGTATCCCTGCTCCGCCACGTGACGCTTCAGCGCCGGCATCAAATCGTTACCGGCTTTATCGGTGATGCTGGTCCACCAGCCGAAGTGGTTCAGGCCATAGTAACGAACGTTCAGCGCTTTGCGCGACGGCAGGCCGAGGATGTCGGCGAACAGACCCTCGATAGCCACCGGCATATCGCAGATGTTGATGATGCGCGCGTCGGGCCGCAGGCGACGGGTCGCTTCCGCGACAATAGCCGCCGGGTTGGAGTAGTTGAGCATCCAGGCCCCTGGAGCGTACTGCTGCATATAATCGACCAGCTCCAGCACCCCGGCAATCGAGCGCATACCGTAGGCAATCCCACCCGGGCCACAGGTCTCCTGGCCCGGCACGCCATATTTCAGCGGGATCTTTTCATCCTTTTCCCGCATCTCATACAGGCCAACGCGAATATGCGCCATCACGAAATCGACGTCGGTAAAGGCCGCCTGCGGATCGGTGGTATAGCTGAACTTAACCTGTGGAAAGCGTTCAGCCACCAGGATGGCGCAGGCGTCGCCGATAGTCTTCTGACGCTGGTGATGGTTGTCATACAGACGGATCTCCCGCAGGGGAAAGCGCGACATATTTTCCAGTAACATCATCACAATCCCAGGGGTATAAGTACTGCCGCCGCCGGCAATGGTGACCACAAAATTATCTTTCATTTACCACCTCGTTATTCAATAACACCCAGACTGGCGTTGACCGCCGTTCGAATTTTGTTAACTCCCAGGCCATAGATAACCTGGACATGGTTTCCTTTAATCAGCACGCTGCTCCCGCCGCTCTCTTTCAACAGCGTCTGCTGGATAAGGGCGGGGTCCCGCACATCAACCCGCAGACGGGTAAAACAGTTGCCCACCGCACAGACATTCTCTTTCCCTCCCAGCCCGGCAATCACCAGCGCGCCTTTATCCGGATGCTCGCTATTAGCCTGTTGCGAATGCTCATCTTCGGCTGCGGTTTCTCGGCCCGGGGTGAGCAGCCGCAGACGGGTAATACAGAAGGTGCCGACCAGGTACATGGTCGCGGTTTCCAGCAGACCGAGGGCGACAAACACCGGCCAGCGCGTCGCGCTGACTCCCGCCGGGAGGTTATAGACGACGAAATCGATGAGACCGTTAGTGGCGCAGACCCTGACGTGAAGCAGCCAGGCCAGCATCTGGAAAAAACCGTCCAGCAGGGAGTAGATAAGCCACAGCAATGGGGCGGTGAAGATAAAGAGAAACTCAAAAGGTTCGGTGATCCCCACCAGGACGGAGGTAACAATCAAGGGGATCAGCGTGACTTTCAACCGCTGCTTATTCTCCGGTTTCGCCGTACGGTAGAAGGCGAGCGCCATGCCGGCGGTGCCAAAAATCTTCACCATCCCATAGGTGAGGAAACGGGCGGAATCACTGAGCGCGTCAACGGGGTGGCGGGCGATTTCGGCCAGGAAAATAGGCTTAGCGCCAATGACGGTCTGACCATCGATCAGCAGCTGACCGCCGATAGAGGTAAAAACGAACGGCGACCAGATCAGATGATGCAGCCCGGTGGGGATCAGGAACCGGTTGAGAAAGCCGTACAGGAAGACCCCGATGGCGCCAAAGGATTTCATAAAGCCGGTCAGCGCCGAGATGCCCAGCTCCACTACCGGCCAGAGATAGACGGTGGCGATGGCGAACATGCCAACCAGCGGCAGCATCACGATCAGCACCAGCTTACTGTTGCCGTAGATCGACAGCGCGCCGCGAAACTCAATCCCAACCACGCGATTATGGACAAAGGCGACAGCGCAGCCAAGGATAATCCCAAGGAATACGCCCATATCGATAACCTGAAAACCGAAGATAAAGGTTTGTCCGCTGCCGTACAGTTGCGCGTTGGTGGCTCCGGTCGCCAGGCGATGGGTGAGGGTTAGCCAGCTATTATTCGCCGCCAGGTACATCAGCCAGGTCATGGCCGCCACGAAGGCCGCTTCGGCCTTGCGGGTTTTCGCCAGACCGCTGGCCAGCCCAAGGCAGAACAGAAACCCAAGATGGTTCATCAGCGCCCAGAGCATACTGGAGACAAATTTCCCCACCAGGTAGAGCCCGCTGCTTTCATCCACCCACAGCCGGTTGGTCGTCATGCTGAACAGGGCGATCAACAGGCCGATAGCTGGCAGATACAGCACCGGCCCGATCATTGCCTTGGAAAAGTCCTGAAGCTTTTTCACTCCAATCATGGTTGTCCTCTCGTCTTTGCAGACCGCTGTCATCACCTGATGAATAGGCTTATCAGACTAGGAGCAGACCACCGGGATCCCGAGCAGGAAAAGGGCCATCTGTGACGAAAGTCATATATATTGTTGCTGGACAGATATATAAATATGACGTGATTTATAGATGTGTCGTTGTTGATTTTTTCGCTGCGAGATAAAAATAATCATTTAATTACATGAGGTTATTCATGGTTACCGTTGACTGGCGCCACTCCATCGAGACATCTAAAAGTGATTTATAAAAAGATTGCCACTGAACTGCGGACCCGCATCAACAGCGACGACTATGCCGTCGGCGATATGCTGCCCAGCGAAAAAGCGCTCGCCGCGGAGCTGAAGGTCTCGGTGATGACGCTGCGCAAAGCGCTGGCGCTACTGGAGGAAGAAAAGCTGATCGCGCGGCGGCACGGCAGCGGAACCTGCATTGTGCGTAAAAGTAACTATCATGGCGGGGAACTGGAGGGCTTTAACTACCAGATGCAGGTGGTGGGCGTCACCAACTACCGTAACAAAGTTATTGAATTTACGCTGCTTGATGCCCCGCCAGCCATTGCCCAGCAGTTAAAGATCCAGCCGGGGGAGAAAGTGTATTACGTCAGACGGCTGCGGCTGATCGATGAGGTCCCAATCCTGGTGGAAAACAGCTATATCCCATTCGCCACCTTCCCCTGGCTCAGCGTGGGTAACCTCGAGCAGTCTAAGTTCAACTATTTCAAAAAAGAGTGCCATATCACCATTATCGAGAGCCACCGCAGCTATACCCCGGTGCTGGCGACCCGTGAGCAGGCGGAGCTGCTGCAGGTGGCGCCAAACAGCCTCCTGCTGCGGGTGCAGTCGATCAGCTACGCCCAGAACCGGGCGATCGTCGATTTCTCAGAGATCTACCAGAACACCAGTAAGTACAATGTGAAGCACATTACCCGCCGCTAGAGGATTCAGACCAGCCATCCCCGGGCGATCAGCTCTATCCCCAGCGCCAGCAGGAACAACAAAAAGCCCTGACGAAAGCGCTGCGGGCTGAGACGCGAGCGGATCCGCTGTCCCAGCCACATGCCGAGCAGCGCCGGCAACAGCGCCAGCGCCGACAATAGCCATGCATCATCATGCCAGCCATCGTGCAGGGCGAGGCCAGCCGCCAACGCCAGAGTGGAAAGGGTGAACGACAACCCCAGGGCCTGCACCAGCTCGTCGCGACGAAAGCCCAGCGCTTGTAGCCAGGGAACGGCCGGAATAACAAATACCCCGGTCGCCCCGGTGATAACGCCGGTCAGCCCGCCCATGAGCGGCGACAGCCACTTCTCCACGCGGCCGGAAACCTGAAACACCGGACTGCAGAGCGCATACCCGGCATAGACTATCAATGCGGCGCCAAGCCCCAGCGCCGACCACCGAGGATTGAGGCCGATCAGCAGTGAGGATCCGGCCAACGTGCCAATAATAATCCCGGTCATCATAAGCCAGAGACGGCGTACAATCTGCGCCAGCGCCGGGCCTGCCAGTAACTGCCAGAGATTGGTGAGCAGCGAGGGAAGGACCAGCAGCGCCGCTGCGGCCTGCGGCGGCATCAGCAGGCCAAGCAGGCCCATCGCCACGGTGGGCAATCCCATGCCGGTCACCCCTTTGACCAGCCCGGCGGCAATAAAGATCAACAGGAAAGAGATCGTGTGTAAATCGAACATTATGGCTCACTTTTCAGGGTAGAAAGGGGCATTGAAACAGCTGGTCGTGAGGGCCACAATGCGGTATGTTGGCCATAGACTACGGAAAAACCGAAGGGAAAGGAGGGCCTGATGCGACTGGATCTGGCCGATCTGCGGCTATTTATCGCCATCGTGGATACCGGTAGTATCACCGGCGGAGCGGCGAATGCCCATCTGGCCCTGGCGTCCGCCAGTGAGAGGCTGCGCAAGATGGAGGCCGAGATCGGCGTGCCGCTGTTGCACCGTCATGCCCGCGGGGTGACGATGACAGAGGCCGGGGAGGTACTGGCGCGCCATGCCCGCCCGCTTCTTGCGCAGCAGCAGCGTCTGCGCCAGGCGATGCACGCCTTCGCCTGCGGTCAGCGGGGGACGCTGCGCCTGTTCGCCAACACCTCGGCGATGTCGGCCTTTCTGCCGGGGAAGCTCGCCGCCTGGATGGCAGCGCACCCGGCGGTGCAGATCGAAACCGAAGAACGCACCAGTGCGGATATCGTCAGCTGTATCCTGGCGGGCGTGGCGCAGGCCGGAGTGGTGTCCGATGCGGTCGACCCCGGGCCGCTGCGCCTCGATCCCGTCGCTGACGACCCGCTGGTGCTGATCGTGCCGCCAGCTCACCCTCTGGCCGAAAAAGAGGAAGTGGCGTTTGCGGCGGTGCTCAACGAGCCGTTGGTCGCCCTCTATCAGACCAGTGCGCTACAGCAGCATATCGAACAGCACGCAGCTGAACTCGGCCAGGCGCTAAACGTTCGGATCAGGATGAGCCATTTTGCAGGGCTTTGCGAGATGGTGGCGCACGGCGCCGGCGGGGCGATCCTGCCGCGCGTTATTGCCGAGCGTTACCGGCAGCGCTATTCGTTTGCCGTCATCGGGTTACAGGACCGCTGGGCGCAGCGCCGTTTGTGCCTGTGCTACCAGGATGACGCCAGCCTGTCGCCAGCGATGCGCCGCTTACTGGAATGGCTTTGTCAGCCTTGAGAATATCAGTGACAGTGTCACTTTTCATGCCCGTTATTGCTACTGACATCCGTGCCAGAGATGCGATAGTAGAGGTCCGCTTTTATTAAGACGCGAATCAGGACAGACAAGATGAGTACATTACCAAAGGTCGCGGTGCTGGGACTCGGCGCCATGGGACACGCTTTTGCCAGTAACCTGCTGAAAAACGGCTTTACCGTTGCCGGCTGGAACCGTTCGCCAGCCCGCGGCGAAGATTTACAGGCGCATGGGTTATCTCTGCACGCCACGCCGCAGCAGGCGGTGGCCGATGCCGAGGTGATCATCAGTATGCTCGCCGACGGCGAGGCCACCCTCGAGGTACTGGCGCAAATCGCGCCCGCCTGTCAGCCGCAGGCGATCTATTGCCAGATGGGCACCATTGGCCTGCCGGAGACCCGGCAGGCCATCGCGTTGTTGCGGGAACTTCAGCCAGCGATGACCTATATCGATGCCCCGGTGTCGGGGACCAAAGCCCCCGCGGAGAAGGCACAGATCCTGGTGCTCGCCAGCGGGGATAGGGAAAAGGGCGCCGCTGCCGAACCGGTGTTTGCGGCTATCTCCCGCGGGACGCAGTGGTTTGGCGAGGCGGGCAACAGCCAGAAAATGAAGCTGGTCCTCAATGCCTGGCTGATTTCGATGATGCAGGGCATCGCGGAGAGCGCCCAGCTGGCGAAGACGCTGGGCTTCACCCCCGACCAGCTGTGGAGCGCCCTGGAAGGCGGCCCGCTGGCGGCGCCCTATGTCAAAGTGAAACTAGACGCCATCGCCAGCGAGCAGTTTACCCCGCAGATGCAGCTGGCGCATGCCCTGAAAGATGCCCGGCTGGCGCTTTCCCTGGCCGAGCCGCACACCATGCCGGGGCTGGAAAACATCGCCGAACTGTGGCAGCAGGCGGTGGACGCGGGATATGCCGGAGAGGATTTGTCTGCGGTATATCAGTGGCTGTCGCCGTCGTCAAAAGCGTAGTTTCCTACCCACGCCAGGAAAGAAGTGGCCATGGTGGCCACTTATCCTGGCGGATGGGGCATCAATTCGAATCTACCGTACGTTAGCTTAAGCTATCAATCCATTCGCTCTGGCGCGGATTCAGCCGGCGATAACAGTGTACCGACACCGCCAGCTGCGTCAGGTCGGTGAAGACCATCGGATCGAGCTGTATATGTTTTTTAATTTGCTGCAGCCGATAGGTGAGCGTATTACGATGAATCCCCAACAGCAGCGACGTTTTGCCCGGTTCGGCATTATTGGCAATAAAGCTGCTCAGGGTATCCAGCAGCACTTCGCCGGAATCATGCTCAAGCAGCTGGCGTACGTTATTGATAAAAAAATTGACCATATAGCTGTCTTCCAGCACCCTGAACAGGCAGAGCATTGCCATTTCGCGAAAGTAGTAGATCTGCCGCTGCGGCTGCACTTTGCTACCCACTTCGATCACCGAGCGGGCGAACCGAATGGCCTCGCGAATGTCCGGGGCGCTGTCCGCCTGCACGCCAATCCCGATATGGTAATGGCTTATCTGATTACTCAGTACAAACTCAATGCCCCGCAGCAGGGTTTCCTGGGCTTCGCTTAGCGCGTTGAGGATCAATATTTCATGGCTGCCCAGCAAAATAACGTCACTTACGCCGGAGAGCTGCGAGAATTCCCGCAACAGCGTACTCAGTATGTCGCTTAACTGATGCTGTTCGACCTGCACGGTCACTACGATCGGAACCCGCGGTGTATCAAAATCGAAACCAAGTTCCAGCAGGCGATGAAGCGCTTCTTGCCCGGCGGGCGTAGCCCCTTGTTCCAGATACTGACAAAACAAGGTGTCACGCAGACGTTGCCGCCAGTTGGTTTCCCGCATCTCTATGGCCTGGCGGACCAGCAGTTCGGCGGTGAGCACCGCCAGTTCAGCATAGCGGCTTATCGCCGCGGGATCGCCGCTGATGCCTACCACCATCACCACGCGATCGTCATAGATAATGGGATGATTAATACCAGGATGCACGTTGTGAAAACGCGCGGCTTCCGCGGCGTTGTTAATACAAATGCGTTTCCCGGTGCGTATTACCTCCCGGGCGACTTCATGCTGTTCGCCGATACGATGCCGTTCACCTGAGGCAATGATCTGTCCATGATGGTCAATCACATTCACGTTATGATGAATTATCGCCATTGCCCGGGCGACAATTTCATTAGCCAGCGCTGTTGTAATAATCATACAGTTATCCGCTTATGTGCCTCTCCGCGCCACCCGCTCAGAAAGGTTCGTAGAACATTCTCCGCGGCGTCGGCGAGGAGCGGTTCGCATGTGTTCATCGACTCTGCCAGCGCCATAGGGCGCTGGCAAATAGACCACATTGCGTCAATATGGTGTTGATATAATTGCCGGCTGCTCTCATCACGCCCGCCGCAAAGGGCCACAACCGGCACGCCATGGCGTGCGGCTTTGCCTGCCACGCCCACCGGGGCCTTACCAAAGGCGCTCTGCCGATCGAGCCAGCCTTCACCCACGATCGTCAGCGCGGCATCGCGAAGATGGTCGTCGGCGTTAAGCAGCTCCAGCACCAGGTCAATGCCCGGACGCAGCGTGGCGCCGGTATAGGCGATAAGCGCAGCCCCCATACCGCCCGCGGCCCCGGCGCCGGGCCGCTCGCTGACGTCGAATCCGAGGGTTTGCGTAAGCAGCTGGCTATAATGCGCCATTCCCGCCTCCAGCTCGCTGAGCGCTGCCTCGTCCGCGCCTTTCTGCGCCCCATACACCCAGGTGGCGCCATGCTCGCCAAGCAGAGGGTTAGTGACATCGCAGGAGGCCTGTATTTCGCTTTGCTGTAGACGCGGGTCCAGGCCGCTCAAATCGATGCGCTGAATATGCGCCAGGTCCTGACCTGCCGCGGGAGCCGGCAGCAGGGTGCCGTCCTTACGCCAGAATCGTGCGCCGAGCGCCTGGGCAAAACCGATGCCGCCATCGTTGGTCGCGCTGCCGCCCAGGCCGATAATCAAGTGCCGACACCCGGCGTCCAGCGCCGCCTTTACCTGTTCGCCCAGCCCGTAGCTGCTGGCCTGACGCACATCCCGCTGCGCTGGCGGCGTGAGTTCGAGCCCACAGCTTTGCGCCATCTCGATAATGGCCCGCTCGCCGGGCAGGATCAGGAAATCCGCCTGCAGGAAGAGCCCATAAGGCGAGGTACAGCGCTGCTGTTGCCACACCGCCCCTTTAAGCAACGGACTATCCGCCAGAGTCGACAGCAGTCCCTCTCCGCCGTCGGACACGGGCATTTCGACCAGCTCCAGCGTCTGGTCAACCCGGCGCAATCCCTGAGCTACCGCTGCGCAAGCGGCCTGCGCGCTGCAGCTACCTTTAAACGAATCCAGCGCGATAACAATCTTCATACGTTCTCCTGCGTTAATGCGCTTTGCGCGGCGTTTTATCGGTGGTCATGAGCTGTAATAACATCCCCAGCAGCGCACATCCCGCCATGGTAAAGAAGGCGTAGATATAACCCGCTGGATTTTCCCAGCCGCCGCCAAACTGAATGAGCCAGCCCATAAGCAATGGCGAAATGCCGCCGCCGATAAACATCGCCGTGGTGATGATTCCGTTAGCGGTCGAGGTGGCGCGTTCTTCGGCGGAATCCGACGCCATGGCGTAGTAGATAGGCCACACGGCATTGGCCACCAGGCCAAAAAATAGCTGAATGGCGATAAGGCGCGGCATATTGGTGGCGAAATAGAACAGCGCAATGCCGATACTCATCCACAGACCGCAGACGATCAGGGTTCGTTTACGGCCAAAGCTATCCGACAGCCAGGGCCAGATTACCTGACCCAGGGTACCGGTAAGCGTGAAGATAATACTCAGCCCGGCGGACGCCGCCAGCGACAGGCCGGAGACGTGATAAAGATACGGGGGCAGTACAACGTTAATGCCCATATAGACGATTTGCGTCAGCAGGGTATTGCCCGCCGTCAGCGAAATATTGCGGTTGCGCAGGGTGCGTAAAAAGGTCTTCATCCCTTCGCCTTTGGCGACATGGCTGCTTTCCTGCGTCGCCGGGCGCGTCAACCCCTGGCTGTCGATATGCTGATAAAGCGTGTTGATGCGGTCGGCGGTAGAATATTTTGCCCAGAAGATCATTAGCGGGATGGCGACGAGCAGCGCCAGCAGGAAGCAGTAGCGCCAGCTGCCTTCGCCAAACGTGGCAAGCACCAGGCTTGCCACCACGCCGCTCAGCAGCGCGCCAATCGGATAGCCGGTATGATGCACCCCCAGCGCAAAACCGCGCTTCTCTTTCGGCCACCACTCCGCGGTGTTGCTGACGCCGACGGGTTCGCCCCAGCCGGCCCCAAGGTTGACGCCCACGCGCAGCAGCACAAAGGCCGTCAGCCCGTGGCTGATCGCTTTAATCCCGGAAATAAAAGACAGCGCGGTATAGCCCAGCACCAGCGGTACCTGAAAGCGCGCTCGTTTCCAGCCAGACCCGTAGCGATCGCTCCAGATGGAGCCGGGAATATCCAGCACCGCAAGGGCTACCATGATCAGGGCGACGATATTGCCCCACTGTTCCGGCGAGAGCGAGAACTCCTTAGAGATGACCGGGCCAAGGCGCAGGATCATCTCGCGATCGTAGGCGTTAAGCACCCAGATTAGCCAGCAAACCAGTAGCGAAACCCAGGAGAAGCGATGTATCAGCCGCTTTTTGCCACGTTGTTCGCCGGCAGGTGTGTGATTGATTGTTGTCATAGTCGTGTTTACTCCGCGGCGTCGCGACAGCATGATGCGCGCCGCCTGGTGTCAGGGTCAGAGTCAGTTCGCCGGGTATTATTGTTATCGCGGCGAGCCGGTGGTTCGTTTAGCCGGCGAAGCGCCGTTCCGCTACGCCGGTCACGCCCAGGTCGTAAATGGCGAACAGGCTGCCGCGCAGCTGATTATCTTCCGGGAAGCGCGGCAGGGGCGGCTGCGCCATGGAGGTGACGTACAGCACATCAAGGTTTTCGCCGCCGAACATCACGCTGGTCACTTTTTTCACCGGCATCTCAATGATGCGATCGACCTTGCCCTCCGGGGTATAGCGCACCAGCTTGCCCGCGTAGACCAGCGCGTTCCACAGATAGCCTTCGCTGTCCACGGTGGCGCCGTCCGCCGCGCCGCCTTCGCTGCGATCGACATGGCAAAAGACCCGTTCGCCGGAAAGATCGCCGGTCGCGGTGTTGTAGTCCCAGGCGCAGATTTCGCCCGTCCAGGTATCGGCAAAATAGAACGTCTCGCCGGAGGGGCTCCAGCAGGGGGCGTTAGAGACGATAATGTCTTTCTTCAGCACGTGCAGTGACAGATCGGCGTCCAGGCGATATAGCGCGCCGCTCGGTTCCTCTTCGCGCATATCCATTGACCCGAACAGAAAGCGTCCCTGACGATCGACTTTGCCGTCGTTGAGCCGGTTAAAGGGTCGGTCCGCTTCCGGATGGTGCAACAGCGTCAGCTCGCCGCTGGCGAAGTCGAGCAGATGAACGCCATTCTGCAGCGCCACCACCGCGCCTTCGCCGTTCTGGCGCAGGGCGAAAGAGCCAATTTTCTGTCGCACGTCCCAGCTCTTGATCGCGCCGCCCTGCGCGTTGCAGGCGAACAGGCGCCCGTCGAGGCTGTCCACCCACCAAAGACGCTGCTGTTCGACATCCCAGACCGGGCTTTCGCCGAGTCGGGTTTTTAAATCCAGTAACACTTCAATGCGCATAATGGCCTCCTGATTACACTTTTTCGCCGTGGGCCTGTTTCGCCGATACGGAGCCTGGGGATGAGGAACTTTTGAGAAACAGGGACACCAGCGCACCGATAATCAGTAGCGCGACAGCGAACCATAAGCCGGACGTTGCCGCACCGGTGCGGTCCTCAAACGCGCCGAGAATAAACGGCCCGAGAAAGCCCCCGCACAGCCCGAGGCAGTTGAGCAGGCCGAAGCTGCCCGCCAGCATATGCCCGCTCATGATGGACGGGAGCCAGTTAAAGATGATGGATTGCATAGCGAAGAACATGAAAGCGGCCAGCGAGAAGCCAAGCAGCGCCACACCGTGGCCGGCAATGGCGCCAATCGCCATGCCGGTTGCCATGACCAGATATCCGGCCATCAGCATGCTGCGGGAACGCTGTTCCGTGCGGGCGAATCGCGGCAGCAGGATCCCACCCGCGGCGGCGGCAATCCACGGGATGGCGGTCAGCAGACCAACCTGCAGCGGAGTAAGCTGGCCCCAGCTACCGATGATCCCCGGCAGGAAATAACTCAGGCCGTAAACCGAAAACTGGTGGGTAAAGTAAATCAGCACCAGCAACAAAAACACTCGGGTGGACAGCGCGGTTTTCAGGGAGAAACGGCTCGGCGTATGGCGCGTTTCCTCGGCTTCTTTCGCCAGTACCGCGTTAATGGCTTGCACATCGTCGCTGTCCAGCCAGCGGGCGTCGGCTGGTTTATCCGGCAGTCTGCGCCAGACGACGAACGCCAGCGCTATCGCAGGCAGCCCTTCGATAAAGAACATCCACTGCCAGCCGTGCCAGCCGGACATGCCATCAAGGCTTAATAACAATCCGCCCAGCGGCGCGCCGATAATATTGGCCAGACAGACCCCCAGCAGGAACAGGCCGGTGGCTTTTGCGCGCTCTTCGCGGCCAAACCAGAGGGTGAGGTAGTAAATAATGCCCGGATAGAGTCCCGCTTCGGCGGCGCCGAGCAGAAGGCGCATCACGTAAAAGGATGTAGGCCCGGTGACAAACGCCATACCGCAGGAGAGGATGCCCCAGGTAATCATGATGCGAGCTATCCAGCGCCGTGCGCCAATCCGGGTGAGAAACAGGTTACTGGGGATCTCCAGCACTGCGTAGGTGAGAAAAAACAACCCGGCCCCGAGGCCGAATGCGGTTGCGGAAAGGCCGATATCCACCGACATGGTCGCTTTCGCCATGCCAATATTGGTACGATCAATAAAGCTGATGATGTACGCCACGATAAGCAGCGGCATCAAATGGCGGTAGATTTTTTTATGGGTGCGTTGCAGCTGCGTCCCGTTTACCGCCTTTTCATTTATTGCGGACATGGTTATTATTTCCCCGTATTCGTGGTCAGAAGCCTTGCCGGGATCGAGACGATCCCGTTCGTCAGCTCACAGGTTGTCGCCGGGTGCTGACCCGAACGACGCCCGGCCCGAAGCCCCACTTCGGGCCGTCTTTTGCTAAGCGCCTTCGCGCTCGAACAGCATAGAAATCCCCTGGCCGCCGCCGATGCACATGGTGACCAGACCAGTGCGTGCGCCGCTGCGCGCCATTTCATACATCAGTTTGACCGGCAGAATCGCACCGCTGGCGCCTACCGGGTGGCCGAGGGCGATCGCGCCGCCGTTGACGTTAACGCGGGCCGGGTCGAGACGCAGATCGTTCATCACCGCCAGCGCCTGAGCGGCGAAGGCCTCGTTGAGTTCAATTAAATCAATGGACTGCACATCTATATTGAGACGGTCCATCAGGCGTCGGGTAGCGGGAGAGGGACCAAACCCCATAATCTCCGCTCCGCAGCCGGCGACCGCCCAGCCGCGAATGCGCATGCGCGGGGTTAAGCCGCGTTTTTCCGCCTGCTGGCGGGTCATCATCACCAGCGCCGCCGCGCCGTCGTTAATGCCCGATGAGTTGGCCGCCGTCACCACGCCGTCGGCTTTAAACGCCGGACGCAGCGTGGCGAGCTTTTCACGCGGGGTGTCGCGCGGGTGTTCATCGGTCGCAAACAGGCGGGTCGCTTTTTTGCCGTCCGGCACCTCAAGGGCCAGGATCTGCTCGCGAAAGCGACCCTCCGCGATCGCCTTCAGCGCCTTCTGCTGGCTCGACCAGGCGAAATCGTCCATCGCTTCGCGGGTAATACCGAAGCGTTGCGCGACGTTTTCCGCGGTGATGCCGTTGTGATAAGGGCCTTCCGGCCAGGTGAGAATGGAGATCAGGCCATCTTCCAGCTCGCCGTGGCCCATGCGATAGCCATCGCGCGCTTTACGCAGGTAGTAGGGCAGCTGGGTCATATTTTCAGTGCCGCAGGCGACGACCACCTCGGCCTGGCCGCTTTGCAGCTGCATCATGCCGTCCGCCAGGGCCTGAAGTCCGGAGCCGCACTGGCGGTTAACGGAATAGGCGGTGCTCTCCTGCGGGATCCCCGCGCGCAGCTGACAGATGCGGGCGATAAAACCGCTTTCGGCGATTTGCCCGACGTTGCCGACGATCGTTTCGTCGATATCCTGCGGCGCAATCCCGGCGCGGGCGATCGCTTCGCGAATGACGGCGGCCCCAAGGTCATGCTGATGGGTATGTTTAAGACTGCCGTTAAACGTGCCAATAGCGGTACGGACGCCGCTGACAATCACAATATCATTAGCCTGGGTCATTGTTTTTCTCCTTACAGCACCATGCCGCCGCCGACGTTAATCACTTCACCATTGATATAGCGCGCGCCATCGGACGCCAGAAACGCCACGCACTCGCCGACGTCTTTCGCCTCGCCGGCGTAACCCGCGGGGATTTTGCTGATCATGATTTGCCAGACGTTTTCCGGTACGCCGCGCGTCATGTCGGTATCGATAAAGCCCGGGCAGATGGCATTCACCGTGACACCTTTTTTCGCCAGTTCGCGGCAGGCGGTTTTGGTCATTCCCACCACGCCGGCTTTTGACGCCGAATAGTTGGTTTGCCCGACGTTGCCAAGCCAGCTGGCGGAAGCGATATTGATAATGCGGCCCGCACCGCGCTCGCGCATGCGGATAGCGGCCTGCTGCATACAGAGGAAAGTGCCTTTCAGGTTAATGTCGATAACCGTGTCCCAGTCCGCTTCCGTTAATTTGTGCAGCATGGCGTCGCGGTTGATTCCGGCGTTATTCACCAGAATGTCTACCGGGCCAAACGCCTCTTCGGCCTGGGAAAACAGGGCTTCGACCTGCGTTTTTTCAGCGATATTGCAGCTGATAAACAGCGCCTGTGCGCCCGATTCGCGCAGGGAAGCGGCGGCGGCTTCGCCGTGTGCATCACGATCGGCGATAATCACTCGCGCGCCTTCCCGCGCAAGCACCTGGGCAATGCCAAAGCCGATACCGCGCGCGGCGCCGGTGACAATGGCGGTTTTACTGGCAAGTTTCATAGCAACGTTCCTTATGAGTCAGAGGATGAATTCCGGGACAGATGTTCCGCGAGACCGCAGGGCGGCGGGGTGAACAAACGGCTGTCCATAACCTGAAGATCCGCGGCGATCGCCGGATGAAAATCCATATGCGCCAGGATGTCGCGCTCAAGATCGATGCCGGGGGCGATTTCCGTCAGCACCGGTCCTTCCGGGCGCAGTTCGAAAACCGCCCGTTCGGTGACGTAATGCATGGTTTGTCCTTTGGCGCGGGCCAGTTCGCCGTTGTAAGAAATCTGGTTTACCCCGGCGACGAATTTACGCACTTCGCCTTCGCGGCGGATATGCAGCGCCCCGTGTTCACAGGCGATCTCCAGCCCCTTGGCGGTAAAAGAGGAGCAGAACACGACGTGGCGGGCATTCTGGGTGATATCGATAAAACCGCCCGCGCCGGGGCAGGATGCGCCGAGCCGTGTGGCATTGACGTGCCCGTGCGGGTCCATCTCGCCGGCGCCCATAAAGGTGATGTCGACCCCTGCGCCGTTGTAGTAGAGCATTTGATCCTGGTGGCTAATCATCGCGCTCAGATTACGGCCGATACCAAAATCCACGCCACCCGCCTGCTGCCCACCGTAGATCCCTGACTCGACGGTGATGGTGACCTGCTCGCCGAGCTGTTCCTCGTGAATGATGGCGCCAATCACGTCATTGGGAATACCGGTGCCGAGATTGATGACGCAGCCGGGGGTCAGATAGCGGCAGGCAATCCGCCCGATAAGCTTGCGCAGGTCCAGCGGCAGCGGCGCATTTTGCGCGGCGGGCAGCTGGATATCGCCGCACAGCGCTGGGTCGAAGGCCCAGCTTGAAGTCTGGCGGTGATCCGTCTGCGGCTCTTCGCATACCACGATGGCGTCGATCAGGTTGCCGGGAACGGTGATGCTTTTCGGATGCAGCGAGCCTTTCGCTACGCGATATTTCACCTGCGCCAGCACCTTCGCCCCGTAGCGTCTGGCGGCGAGAACGGCGTGCAGGACTTCCAGCTTCATCACCTCTTCATCGGTCGTGAGGTTGCCGTCTTCATCAGCATGGGTGCCGCGCACAATGACCACGTCCAGAGGAAGAGCCGGATAAAACAGATATTCGTCGCCGCGAAACGTGACGTGCTCGATCAGATTGGGTCGTTCGCGGGTGCGGGCGTTCATCCTTCCGCCCTCTATGCGCGGATCGACAAAGGTACCGAGACCGACGGGGGAAAGCCGCCCCGGCAGTCCGGCGGCCATCGCGCTATAGAGATGAACGATCTGCCCCTGCGGCAGGCACCAGGCTTCAACTTCGTTGTTGTTGATCATCGCCATCCAGCGCGGCGCCAGGCCCCAGTGCGAACCGATAAGGCGGGTCACCATACCCGGATGGGCAAAGTGCTGGATACCGCGCTGGCGATCGCTTTGCCCTGCGGCATGCAGTAGCGTCAGGTCACGCGGTTCGCCCGCAGTCAGAAAGCGCGCTTCGATGGCGCTTAAAATGGACTCCGCCGCGCCGATAAGCGTCATCCCGACGGTGCAGATGGTGTCGCCGCTGGCGACCCACCGCGCCGCCTCATGGGCGTCGATAAATTTGCTGCTCACTTTTTATCCTCCGTTGATAGCGTGATGATGGATTCTGCGAGACGCGTTTTGAGCTGCTGTTTGCTCACTTTGCCGTTGTGGGTACGCGGTAAAGCACGGGTGAAAATAATGCGCGCCGGTAGCTTAAAGCGGGCGATTTTGACCTTCAGCCAGTCGAGGATCTCTTCGCTGGTCAGGTGATGCTGGCCATCCGGCACGATAAACGCCACGGGCTCTTCGCCGTAGACCGGGCTGGGGGTCGGGATGACGGCAACTTCCCGTACTCCCCGATAGGTAGAGAGAATGTTTTCCAGCTCCAGTGAGTAAATTTTCTCGCCGCCGCGATTGATCATGTCCTTGCTGCGGTCTTTGATGTACAGCCAGCCTTCGTCGTCGAGATAGCCCAGATCGCCGGTACAAAACCAGCCCTGCGCATCGCAGCTCGGGCGTCGCTCGCTGTGCTGCCAGTATTCGCGGATCACCACATCGCCTTTTAGCCAGATATGGCCGATTTGTCCGGCGGGGAGGGGCTGCTGGCGATCGTTGCGGATGGTAATGGCGAGACCCGGGATCGCCTGACCTGAACTGCCGCATTTATCGCTGCCCCAGACGTCGCCCGCAAAAATCGTCGCAGGCGAGGTCGTTTCGGTGAGGCCGTAGATTGGCTGAATCGCGGTATGCGGAAACAGGGTTTTTAACTCCTTGATCAGTCCATCGCTCAAGTGGCCAGCGCCGCAGGCAATCGTGCGCAATGCCGGAAAATCGCTGGGATGGCTGGCGCTCTGCTCACGCGCAGCCTGGCAAAGAAGGATAAAAATGGTGGGCGAGCCGTGCAGAAAGGTAATGTTCTGCTCGCGCAGGGTGGTGATCACCTGCGGGGCATTGAACCGATGCTGCAGCCAGATGCTCGCGCCGAGGCTAATAAACAGCGCCAGCAGCGCCGACAGGCCGGTGATGTGATAGATAGGTACCGCCAGGATGGTGCTATCCGCGGCGGTGAGATTCAGTTTTTGCGTATAGGCGTCAATCGCGCAGAGCAGGTTATTGTGGGTGATAATCGCCCCTTTAGGCTCTCCGGTGGTGCCGGAGGTGAACATCATCACCGCCGTATCGTCGCGGTTAACCGGGACCGGCGGGCGGGTCAGCGGTTCGGGAAGGCAGAGCGCCTGCCATTCGCTGAGTGAAACCGCACGCGCGTCGGGGGTGTTTTTCAGCCAGTCCTGCACGGTCGCATCGAACAGGACAACCCGGGGAGCGATATGGCCTACCAGCGCCTCGCTTTCGGCCTGCTTAAGCTTGGTGCTGAAAGGCACCACTTCGATGCCCAAACCCAGCGCGGCAAAAAGGACTTCGCAAAAAGCGGGGTGATTGCCCCAGGCCAACAGAATACGGTCGCCTTTGCGCAGCGACCAGCCGCGATCAAGCTGCGCCATCGCTCGCTGTACCCGCAGATGAAAATCGCGGTACAGATAGCGCCGATCCTCAAACGCCAGCGCCAGGGCATCCGGGCTGCGGGCGGCGCTGTGGCTCAGGGCCTGGTACAGATTCTGGAAGTCGGCGGAGGTGCTGTTCATGTGTCTCTCCTGATATCGCGTATTGAGTAGGAGTAGTCTGGGGAAATTCAGGAGAGGAAATTGCCGAATGGCTCACAATAGAAAATCAACAAAACAGAAGCAATTTTGTAACATTGCACAATGGGCAGGAGAGACCGGGTGGGGGAGAGATATCCGCGAATCAAACCGACGTGAATAATGCCAGAGGACGCTATCTTTTAGACCCGTATTAACCGGGCCTAAAAGAGTGAAGGGGTCAGCCCTGTCGCTTAGCGTTTACAGGCATCGAACTCGAGCCGTTCGCCATCGGGGCCGCGAATAAGCAGGAAGCGCACGTTGTCTTCTTCTATCGGCCCTTCATCGAGCGGATAACCGAGCGCCGCCAGCCGCTGCTGCACCGCATCCAGGTCGCTGACTTCCAGCGCCAGATGATCGATACCGCAGCGAGGGGCGTCAAAGGGCGTTCCAGCGGGAAGCTGATACAGCTCGAGGACGGCGCCCGCCATTTCCAGGAACGCAACTTCAATAGTGCCCTGTGGCGATGGCTTGCTAAACCGCTGCTGGCGCTGAAAGCCCAGCGGTTCATAGAAGGCAAGCGAACGCGTTAAGTCACTGACCTGATAGCCAATATGAGCAATCGTGTTGATAAGTTCGCGCATGTTATACCCCCTTACGCACGCACCAGAAGCCGTAGAAAGCGACATACACAAAGCACAGGAGCGGAGCGATAAAGGCGATTTGCATATTGCCGCCGTTCATATCCGAGATAATGCCCATCACCAGAGGAATTACGGCCCCGCCGATAATCGACATCACCACGATCGAGCCTGCGGTCTGGGTATCTTTCCCCATCCCTTTGATCACCAGACCAAAGTTCGTCGGCCAGCATGGCGCCATACAGAAGCTGACCAGAATGAGCGCATAGACCGCCAGCATTGAACCGCTGAAAACGGCAATAAGTAACAGGGCGGTGGCGGCCAGGGCAAACGTTCCGAGCAGCATCGCCGGATTCAGACGGTTCATCAACCAGGTGGCCACGGTTTTTCCCACGGCGTAAATCACCAGAGAAGCCAGCAGCCAGTAAGTCGCGGAGTGCTCGCTGGTGCCTTGCTGCACGAGCTGCACAAAGCGAATCGTGAAGCTCCATACGCCAACCTGGGCGCCGACGTACAAAAACTGCGACAGGATCCCGAGGCGAAAGCGCGGGATAGCAAACAGGCGTTTCAGCGTTGGCCCCATGCTTTCCGTCGGGAGTTGTTGCTGTTGAGCGGGCGCGCCCTTGCACGACGGGAATTTAATAAACACGAACACCAGCGCCAGCACCACCAGTACGGAGCCGATAATCAGATAGGGCCCGACCACCTGACCAACCATCTGATGGCGTGCAACGTCTGCAGCGGCGGCGGGCATCGCCAGCAGTTGTTCATGACTCGGATCGTTTTCGCCAAAGACCATCAGCTGGCCAATTAATACGCCGGAGATCACGCCCAGCGAGTTGAAGATCTGCGAAAAGTTAATACGCTGGGTGGAGGATTGAATCGGACCCAGCAGGCTGGAGTAGGTGTTTGCCGACGTTTCCAGAAAAGAGAGTCCGCAGGCGATCACTCCGAGGCAGGCGAGGAATGCGCCGTAGGTCATGATCTGTGCGGCCGGAACGAACAGGAAGCAGCCGAGGGCGTACAGGCACAGCCCAATAATAATCGCCGCTTTATAGGAAAAACGCTTAATCAGCGCCGCCGCGGGCAGGGCGACAAAAAAGTAGCCGAGGAAAAAAATCGACTGCACCAGCGCTGTCTGGGTATCCGTTAAATCGAAGCCCTTTTTAAACTGGGCGATCAAAATATCATTCAGGTTGCCCGCCATCCCCCATAGCGCAAACAGGCAACAGACCAGTAAAAATTGCAGCCAGGGGGTATGGGGTAAATACGCACTGGTGTCCAGTTTTTCTTTTTGGACCGCTGCGTTATCGACCTTATCCGTGATTAGCGTACTCATTGAGCTATCCTCTTCATGTTTTTTATACAGTAGGGTTTATGCCATTTCATAATCAGCGGCGGCACGGAGAAGCCGTTCCTGTGCCTCCAGGTACTCAGGTAAAGATGAGGCGCCTTGCTTTTCGACACTGACGGCGGCATAGGCCGCCGCGAATCGGGCTGCGGCCTGTAGCGGTTCCCCGCAGGCCAGCCGCGCCGCCAGCGCGCCGTTGAAGGCATCGCCCGCACCGGTGGTGTCGCGGGGGTGAGAAGGAAAGCAGGGAACACGAGATTTCACTCCCTGCTCGCTCAGCAGGGCGCCGCTGGCGCCGAGAGTGATAATGACGTTGCGCGCGCCCTGAGCATGCAACACGTCGGCGGCCTCAGCCGCGGCCGCCAGACTGTCAACCCGGCGTCCGGTCATTAACCCGGCCTCCGTGGCGTTCGGTGTAAGTAAATCCACTTTGCTAAGAAGGGCGCGCTCAACGGGCTGCCAGGGCGCGGGATTGAGCATCACCAGGGCCCCGGCTTGTTTGCCGGCGTCTACGACCTGTTCAATGGCGGAAAGATTGTTCTCCAGCTGAACCAGAACCACATCCGCGCAGCCGATAGCGGGAATGCAGCCGGCGATTTCATCATCGGTCACCGTCATATTCGCGCCGGGATCGACGGCAATCATGTTTTCGGCATCGTTACCGGCGACATAAATCAGCGCATTGCCGGTGGGGATCTCTTCGGCGACCAGCAGCGTCACAGCATTGAAGCCCACGCCTTTCAGATGACGGCGGGCAAAATGGCCGAAGGTGTCATTGCCAATCTTGCCGATATAGTGGACATTTGCTCCCGCTTTTAGCGCGGCGGTGGCCTGGTTCGCCCCTTTACCTCCGGCGCTGGTCATACTTCCGCAGGCCACTAACGACTCACCTGGTACCGGAAAGCGATCCACCCTGGCGACCATGTCGAAATTGAATGAACCAAAAACACAGACTTTTCCTGACATCATTCGCTCCTCTATACCAGCTCGGGGGAGTGCAGCGCGGCGGACAGTTCGCGGGACATGGTTTCCCAGGCCAGCTCGAGCGGCATATCAGCGCGGAATAAACCGCTGCTGCCCATCACTAATATCTGTGCGCCGGCGCCCAGCAGCGCGCGGTAGGTGTTGCGGTTACAGGAGCCATCGACTTCCAGCAAGAAGCGGAGGCTGCCGGTCTCTTTGAGCTGATGAAGCTGCGTAATTTTGGCGAGCATTTCAGGAATAAACGGCTGACCGGCATAGCCTGGGTCGACGGTCATCACCGTCACCTTATCGAGCAGATGCAGATAGTGCTGGATGCTCTCAACCGGTGTGGCGGGATTGAGCACCATTCCCACCTCTTTCCCCGCCTGACGAAGCATATTGATAACCCGGAACGCTTCGCGGCAGATGGTCTCCGGATGCAGTGAGAAGGCGTCTGCGCCGGCGTCTAACAGCGCCGGTATAAACGAAGCGGGCGCTTCGACCATCAGATGGACATCGATAGGAAGCGAGGTGTAGGGACGGATCTGCGCCACAAAGCTGGCCGACAACGCCAGATTTTTGACATAGTGGCCGTCCATGATGTCGACATGCAGCCTGTCGGCTTTGCTGTTTAGAAAGCGCAGCTGTTCCGTCAGCTTCATCATGTCCATACACATCAGCGAGGGAGAAAGGTAATAACGCATAAGGCCTCATTTATTCCGGTGGTGGCTGAATTCAGGCAAAGTCTGGCCCTGCCGCGGTAAGCAGCGTTTCGACATTGCGCGTATTAACCGTCACGTCATGACGGCGTACTCAGGCGATTTGCAGGCTGACGTTATGCCAGGTCATCTCTTTTTCCAGCAGCGGATCGACAAACCTTTCAGTCACCAGACAGTCCAGCTCGCCCAGTCCGCCGATACGCGCGACGCCTGTTCGCCCCAGCTTGCTGCCGTCGACCAAAGCCACAGTCTGACGGGCGGCCAGCAGCATCTGTTTCAGCAGGGCGGCGTGGGCTTGCGTACCCGCATACAAGCCGCTATCGCGCTCCAGCCCCTGGCAGGAGAAAAAGAGCGTATCAATGGCATATTCGCGTAGCGTTCGTGAGGCGGTTTCCCCGAAGAACGACTCTTCGGTCGGGGAGAAATCGCCCCCCAGCCCGACGAGATGCAACGAGCGTCGGCTCATCAGAGTTTGTAAGATGCGAATGGAGGGCGTAATCACCGTCAACGCCATCTCCGGCATCTGCCGGGCCAAAAACCAGCTGGTGCTACTCCCGTCCAGGACAATGGTCTGTCCCGGTTGGAGAAACTGCAGTGCTTTACGGGCCACGCGCATTTTGCCTTCGCTGTGCAGCAGCGTTCTGTGCTGAAAGCTTCCCTGGCTATCTTCAACTGGCAGGGCGGATGCCGCCGCCCGGGTCGCCGGCAGCGGATTTTCCGCCGCCAGCGCTCCACCGTGGCTTCGGGTTAAGATCCCTTTGCGTTCCAGCTCGCTCAGATCGCGGCGAATCGTTTCCCTGGAGACCCGAGTCGCTTGCGCAATCTCATTCACCCGCATGACGCCGTGTTGGCCCAGCAGTTCAACAATCAAACGATGACGTTCCAGCGGCAACATAGCTCTCTCCTGAAGTACATAATCAGATTACCTTTCCCTTGCGCAGAGCGTTGAGACCTCGGGAATGTCCCACGAAGGCAAGCTATCCGCAGCCGAACACTGTGATAGCGCACGCATTTCGCTTCACTTCCGTCAGCGGTTTGCGCTATTTCGCTCGTGATTCAGGCATAAACAAAAACAAACAAAAATAAATGCAAGATTGCTTTTGCGCCCATTTATGCCCGATTACGCCTGCTCTGCAAGGTTAACGCTTATTTTCTGCTGCTAATTAAAAACAAATGAAAATAAAAAAATGCTAATTTGATCACGTTATTTTCATTTAATGCGTTTTTAAATGGATTTAAGCCAAATATCAGCATTAAATGAAAGCAATTAAAAACAAAGGACAGGATAAGACCATGAATGAAACAACCCATCGTTTTGCACGTTTAGTTGATCTGAGCGCAGTTCAGGCCACCAGTACCGAAGCGGATGTTCGCGCCTGCGCCGAGCTGGCTGCCAGATACAACATTATTTCCGTCCACGTACTGCCTTGCTGGACGCGCTTTCTCAGTACGTTGCTGCCGCAGCAGGGTACGGGAGAGGTGATGATTGGCGGTCCGGTCGGCTTTCCCGGCGGTGGGCATACCACCGATACCAAGGTTCAGGAAGTGCGGCAGCTGATTGCCGACGGCGCTCGGGAAGTGGATATGGTCGTGAATATCGGCAAAGTGCTCTCCGGCGATTATGACTATGTGCGCGAAGATTTGCGCCGCGTGGTGGAAGCCGCCGCCCCGGTACCGGCCAAAGTGATCCTTGAAACGCACTATCTTAATGAGGAGCAGATTCGTCGCGTGTGCGAAATTGCCGTAGAGGTGGGGATGAAGTGGGTCAAAACCTCTACCGGCTGGGCGCCCACCGGCGCCACGGTGGAAAAAGTCAGGATCATCGCCGACCAGCTTAAAGGCCGAATCGATATCAAAGGCGCCGGGGGCATTCGCGATCTGGCCACGGTGCGTGCGCTGTACCAGCTTGGCGTGCGCCGCTTTGGCATGAGCCATGGCGCGGTAACCAAGGTGCTGGCTGAACTGGAGCAGCACCCGGAACGTTTTCCCGAGCTGAACGCCGATTAAACTGAGAGACCGCGGGCCTGGTGGCCCGCCTTAAGACGTCACCGGAGTTAGTGATGAAAGATAAAATACTCACGATTGATGTTGGCACTGGCAGTACCCGCGCCGCTATTGTGCGCATTGACGGCGCGATGATCGGCTTTGCGCAAAGAGAGTATGAGCAAACCACGCCGCGTGCAGGTTGGTCAGAACAGGCCCCGTCTTTATGGTGGCAGGCCGCCTGCGACTGTATACGCGAGGTGCTTTACCGCTATCCTGAAACGGCAGCGCAAATTGCGGTTATTGGTGCTTGCGGACAGATGCATGGCACCTTCCTTCTGGACGACCGTGGCGAGCTGGTGGAGGATAGGGCGTTGCTGTGGAATGATAAGCGCAGCCAGCCGCAAGTTGACGCCTTTAACGCGCGCGAAGGTTGGGAAAAGTGGCTGGCGCATTTGAATAATCCGCCTGCGGCAGCATGGCCCGCTTTCAAGTTAGCCTGGTGGCGCGAAAATCATCCGGATCGCTGGTCGCAGCTCGCCAAAGTATTAATGCCGAAGGACTATATTAATTTCATGCTGACCGGTGCCATGGCGACCGATTATAGCGAAGCGTCGTGCTATTTCCTGATGGACAGCGAAACCCGTAGCTGGTCTTCGCAAGCCTGCGAAACGTTTGGTCTGCGGGTCGATCAGCTCCCGGAGCTTAAACTTTCCAGCGACATAATCGGCCAGGTGACGCAGCGCGCAGCCGACCTGACGGGACTGCCGGCGGGTATCCCGGTGGTTGCCGGGACGTCGGATATGGCGGCCTCTCTGCTGGGCTCGGGTGTGTATGAACCGGGGATGGCGTCTGATTCAACCGGCACGTCGACGCTGATGACGGTGGTGTCGCCGCGGCCGTTACACCATCCGCTGGTTAATAATCTACATCTTGCCAACGCGGCCTGGGGCGGATTTACGATCCTCGACGCCGGCGGCGATGCCGTTCGCTGGGCGCGGCTGGCACTTGCCGATAACCAGATTACGCATCCACAGCTTTTACAGGAAGCGGCGGCGGTGCCGGCGGGGGCAGAAGGGCTGCTGTTTCTTCCCTATCTGACGGGAGAACGTCTGGCCGAACACACGAACTCGCGGGCACAGTTTTTTGGCCTGCAGCGCAAGCATCGCCGCGGTCATTTATTCCGCGCAGTTCTGGAAGGGGTGGCCTTTGCATCCTGGCGCAATCTTCGGCAGCTGCAGAAGTGCGGGCAGTATCCGCAACAAATGATCGCTTCCGGCGGCGGCGCGCGCAGCTCGCTGTGGCTTGAAATCAAAGCCGCAGCGTACAATCTGCCGATATTATCTACGCGTAATCAGGAGAATGGCGTCACCGGATGCGGTATTATCGCCGGGGTTGGCGTAGGGTTGTACGCCGATTTTGCCAGCGGCGTGCGGCAAACGGTGCAGTTCGACAAACTGATCTCACCGGATCCCCGTCTGCGGGATTATTACCACGCCTGCTGCGAGCTTTTTGATACGCTGTACCGGCAATCCGCTGCCTTATACGACAGGCTGGATGCGCTCAGCGTAGGACCCGACTGATACGCAAAGGTAAGCCAGCGCCGCTACGCGCGTAACGAGCTGTAAAAAAGAGAGAGGCAGAATGTTTGCAGAAGAAAGACAGGAGAAGTTACTCGGTATTCTCAGGGAAAAACGCAAAGTTGCTGTTTCTGAGATGTGTGACGTCTTTAATGTATCTGGCGCTACCATTCGTGCCGATCTCCGCCAGCTGGAAGAGGAGGGGTTGCTGACCCGAACGCATGGCGGAGCCGTTCTTCGTACCCGGGCAAGCTTTGAACAGGCGTCGGACGATCGCGAAATTGTCAATCTCAGCGCGAAAGAGCGGATCGGCCAGCGCGCGGCGGCGCTGGTTGAGGATGGCGATATAATCGTGCTGGATACCGGTACCACGACGCTACATATCGCGCGCAATATTCGTGACAGACAGAACGTCACGGTGGTTACCAATGATTACCAAATCGCCCGGGAGCTTGAGGCCAGTCCCTCGATTCAAACGATTCTGCTCGGGGGGATCGTTAAGAAGGGATACCACTGCGTGGTGGCGATCAACGGACGTTCCATTCTCGACACGCTAAACGTCGATAAAGCATTTATGGGCACCAATTCGCTGTCGCTGAAACACGGCGCCTGCGTGGCCGATATCATGCTGGCAGAAACGAAACGCGGCATGGTGGAACACGCCAGTCAGGTGATTATTGTCTGCGACTATAGCAAGCTGAATAACACCTCGCTTGCCCAATTTACCGCCGCAGATCGCATTGACACCGTAGTGGTGGATCGTCTGCCTGATGACGTTCAGGCGTATCGTAATGCTGGCATTCAGGTGATCTCGCTGGATGAAGAGGAGCATCTTTAGTGCGCTGCTGTGACGTTGTCACTAACCAGCGCGTCGTAAAACCCCGTCCCTCAGGGCGGGGATAAAGTTCCGGGTATTCGACTCACGTGCCGGGGGATATCGAAGACCAGGCATGGTACAGGCGGTCCAGAATTGATTAAAGCTTACCCGCTGACTTTCTCAGTTCAGTAATATCCCTCTTGGGCGATTCCCCGAACATCCGCGTATATTCCCGGCTGAAATGGGACAGGCTTTCGTAACCGACCGCATAGGCTGCTGTGGTGACATCGTAATGTTCATTCAGCATCAGTCGCCTGGCTTCATTGAGGCGCAGCCATTTCTGATACCGTAGCGGGCTCATCCCCGCAAGCTGCCTGAAATGGTGGTGGAAAGAGGGCGTGCTCATTTGCACCCGACTTGCCAGTTCCTCGACGCGTAAAGGTGATGCAATATTGGTCTTTAACCAGTCGATAGCTTTACCGATACGGTAGCCATGGCCGTCGACTGCTGCAATCTGTCTGAGATGATCGGACTGATCGCTCATCAAAAGCCGGTAGTGTATCTCTCTTTGGATCAGCGGCCCGAGAACAGGAATGGCTTCAGGTTCGTCAAGCAAAGAAAGCAGACGGCAGAAAGGCTCCAGCAAAGCATCGGTAATAGTACCTATCCCGACACTCGTTCCCGCGTCTCGTTTTTTGACCGGCGGCAGGCTTCCCTGGGCAATTAATTCCATTAGCACGCGCTGGTCAAGCTTATAGGCTACGCCGACGCAGGGCTGGGATGTCGAAGCCTGCAATATTTCCGAACTGGCCGGCAGGTCAAGAGAGGTAATCAGGAATTTTTCCGCATTATATTCATAAGGTTCACCCCCAACCCACATGATCTTCGCGCCATCGGCCACCAGAACGATACTGGGAGGGACCAGGCAGCTTACCGGGGGAGCGGGTTCGTTTCGGCGAAACAATTCGAGCCCTTCTACGGCGGTAGGGAAATCGCCGGTGCCGGGTGTGCGCTGTGCAATATCCCTCGATAGCTCACCCAGCAGTATTTCAACCGATTTGTCAGGAATCATTCTGTAATGCCCCACACTTTTGACCTCTTTTGAGGTTATCAACTTAGCAGCTATGAAAACTGAAATACACGCTTTGAGATTAGGTTCAGAGGATCAGGCAAATAATGCAGAGTATTTTAATAACACCTTATATTAAAGACATTCAAAATAATAACTCTGAAATGAGGCAGTGTCCTGAAATCAGGGTTCACCGCGAGCAAATTTAACCCGTTCAGGTTTAAGACATTTTTTAACTGCCACGACGGCATCGCTGCGCTTGAGAAGTGGTTTGAAGAAATTGGTACGCCAACACGTCTTGAACAGCTGAACATCAAGGAAGCAGATCTGCCCGCTATCGTTGAGAACGTCCAGATCAATGTCAAAGCGTTTGGTATCGCCAGTGATTACCGGCCGAAAGTTGTAACTGAAATACTCATGCATGTTGTCTGAAATAGGTCCCTCAATATCCAATGAAAGGTTTTAATATCATGACGCTAATATCTTCGACGCGCTTTTTTAATGGCGCACTCCTTGCCGGGGCGATGGCTCTGATTTCAACAGAAGTTGCGGTGGCCCAGCCTGCACCAGGCACAGCAGATTCTTCAGGCCGTCTGGTTCAGACGTGGGATAAAACTTTCCCAAGGAGCGAAAAAGTGGATCATCAAAAAGTTACTTTTAAAAACCGTTACGGCATTACGCTGGCCGCAGATGTGTATCTTCCAAAAGATCGCGGGAACAAGAAGCTTGCTGCGCTTGTTATTTCCGGGCCTTTTGGCGCGGTAAAAGAGCAGGCCTCGGGTCTCTATGCTCAGACTTTAGCAGAGCGCGGATTCGTGACGCTGGCATTTGATCCGTCTTATACCGGTGAAAGCAGTGGTGAACCCCGCAATATTGCTTCACCCGATATCAATACCGAAGACTTTATGGCTGCAGTCGATTTTATGGGACTACAACCTTATGTGGATCGTGAACGTATCGGTGTCATCGGTATCTGCGGCATGGGGGGGATTGCCCTGAACGCTGTTGCCGTGGATAAGCGCGTAAAAGCGGTCGTTGCCAGCACCATGTATGATATGAGCCGCATAATGTCAAAAGGCTACAATGACAGCGTAACACCGGAGCAACGCGAGCAGGCGCTGGAGAAGATGAGTCTTCAACGCTGGGAAGATGCAGCAAACGGCAAACCGGCATACCAGCCAGCCTATAATAAACTGAAGGGCGGTGAAGCACAGTTCCTCGTGGACTATGCGGACTACTACATGACTAAACGCGGCTATCATCCCCGAGCCGTCAACTCTGGCAATTCATGGTCCGTGACAACGCCGATGGCCTTTATGAATTTCCCGCTCATGACCTATATTAAGGAAATTTCTCCGCGCCCGATCCTGTTCATCCATGGTGAAAAGGCGCATTCGCTTTACTTCTCCAAAACGGCTTATGAAGCGGCAAATCAGCCAAAAGAGCTGCTGATTGTAAAAAATGCTACCCATGTTGATTTATATGATCGTATGGACAAGATCCCGTTCGATAACATCACTGCATTTTTCAACAAAAATCTTAATAAATAAGCCATAGCACCGTCCGGTGTTTTCAGATGCAGTGTCTGTGGGACAAACGACAGATACTGCTCTCTTAGCATGGGGTGTTGGGTATTCTATTGTTACTGATAAAGCTGGCACTAATTCCTGATGCGATATTAATTTCCGAATATTATCGAGTTAATCCTGCGACAGAAAAAAGCAACCGCATATGAAAGAGGAGAGGTATATGTACTGGAACCCTGAAGTATTAACAAGAATAGATGCGGCCGACGACCTGAAAATCGCACCGTATCATCCCGATATGAATACGACCGGTACGCCGACATGGATATGGGAAGTGAAGGTGGACAACCGACTTTTCGTCCGAGCCTATAGTGGTATCCGTTCAAAATGGTATCAGGCTGCATTGTCCCAGCAGGCAGGTAAGATACTGGCTATCGGACAGGAATTCGACGTAATGTTCGCAAAACCCTCGGACCCTGAGCTTGAAAGTAAAATTGATCAGGCTTACCTGAAAAAGTACTCCGGCAGCAGCTATGTTTCCGCAATGACAGGGATACGCGCCAGGGCAGCCACGATTGAGATTCTACCTTCGTGATGTCCTGTCAAAGTGATGCTGCCTGTACTGTGAGGCAAAATCTACCTGTTTAACGTTCATCTCCCTGAAACTGAAGGCACGTATGAAACCACTCTTTCCGAGCCTTCAGGTTTTTACATCCTTTTGTTGACTTATTCTGTAAAAAGATTACTTTTCAGGACATGAAAAAGATACTTATTATTGTACCCGATGGCGGCATGCTGTTTGAATCCGCCGGTATTGCTGACATTCTGATGCAGGCCAACCGCCTGCACCCGGAAGGTGCCCGGGAAATCTGCTACCAGGTCAAGCTAGCGACAACTCAACCGCATCAGGTTATCCATGGTCAGTCAGGTTTAAATCTGCTGGCCGACCATCGTCTGCATGAGATTGACCCTCGCGAGCCCCTCGATACCATCATGATTACCGGCAGAGGTCAAAACCCGCAGGAGGGGATGGCGGTGGTTGACTGGTTGCGTCTTGCCGCTCCCCATGCCCGCCGCATAGTCTCCATTTGCGGCGGTGCGATGCTGCTGGCGCAAACCGGACTGCTGGACGGCAGACGGGCCACTACCCACTGGAAGCTGCTGGAAACCATGCAGGCGGAATTCCCGCAGATCCGCGTCGAGGGCGGGCCGCTCTATATTCAGGACGAACATATCTGGACCTCTGGCGGGGTCAGTTCCGGCTTTGATCTTACGCTGGCGCTGGTTGAAGAAGACTATGGCTTCAGCCTGGCGCGCGATATCGCCCAGGACTTCGTCATGTATCTGCGTCGCCCGGGAGGCCAGCTGCAGTTTAGCCGCTATAACCTTCAGCAGACCGCCACCCAGGGCCCGATTAACGATCTGCTGGCGTGGTTGCTCGAAAACCTCACCGCCGACCTCAGCGTAGATAAGCTGGCGGAAAAAGTCGCCATGAGTCCGCGAAATTTCACCCGCGTCTTTACCCGGGAAACCGGCGCTTCGCCAGCGCGGTACGTCGCGGAAGCCCGCCTGGCCGCCGCGCGGCAGCGTTTGGAGCAGACTCACGAGACGCTGGATCGTATCGCCGAGCAAACGGGATTTGGCAGCAGTATTAACCTGCGACGCTTGTTTGAGAAACAGCTTAACCTCACTCCAGGTGAATATCGTCAACGATTTCACTGTCGCAAAATGGCGTAAAGTGATCCTTTTTTGTCATTTACGCCATAACCCGTCCGTCCTACTCTGACTCCAGCGATAATCGATAAGGAGTTAATTATGGTAAAGGTCGGTATTAACGGTTTTGGCCGGATCGGACGCAATGTACTGCGCGCAGCACTGAATAATCCGGATATTCAAATTGTGGCAATCAACGATTTGACGGACAGCAAAACGCTGGCGCATCTGCTGAAATACGACTCGCTTCTCGGTAAGCTGGATGCAGAGGTCACCGCGGGTGAAGGGGGGCTTGTTGTTGATGGTAAACCCATTACCGTATTCAGTGAACGCAACCCGGCCAGTATTCCGTGGCGTCAGTGTGAAGTCGACATCGTTATTGAGGCTACAGGATTATTCACGGACCGTGAAAAGGCTGCTGTACATATCCACAGCGGTGGCGCCAAGCGCGTGATTATCTCTGCCCCAGGTAAAAACGATGATTTAACCATTGTGATGGGCGTTAATGAGAGCCTTTACTCCCCGGATAAACACTACGTGATCAGCAACGGAAGCTGCACCACCAATGGTCTTGCACCTGCTGCACAGGTCCTGCACCAGCATTTCGGTATTAAGCATGGTCTGATGAACACCACCCATGCCTACACCAACAGCCAGGCGCTGCACGATCAGCCGGAAAAAGATCTGCGCGGGGCTCGCGCCGCCGTATTGTCGATTGTGCCTTACTCCAGCGGCGCAGCGAAGGCTCTGGGTAAAGTTATTCCTGAGCTGGATGGGCGTTTAACGGGATACTCGCTACGCGTCCCTGTGCCAGTGGTGTCCATTGTTGACCTCACCGTCACGCTTGAGCGAGATGTGACGGTCGAAGAGGTGAACAATGCTTTTCGCGAAGCCGCCGCAGCGGGACCTCTGAAAGGGATCCTGGGTTATAGCGATGAACCGCTCGTCTCCAGCGATTACCAGGGAGACCCACGCTCGTCGATTATCGACGGTCTATCAACGCTGGTGATTGGCGGTAATATGGTCAAAATTCTGGCGTGGTACGACAATGAATGGGGATTCTCTAATCGTCTCGTTGATCTGGCATTGATGATGGCAAAGCGTGAAAGCTAATCCACTGTGTGTTGTATTCATCTGTAAAAGTATAAGCAGTTCAGCTGGATGAATAGTGGCTCGAGTATCATTCATAGATGAAACATAACAAATCTTTCTGACCGCGATATAAAAGCATAAATGCCCGAGAGAGCATTTATGCTTTTTCGGCGATGAACGGAATTGCGATATGTTGTAGTCAGGTGCTCCCTGGTGGTAGCTAATCACCAGATACAAGGGAAGGGGGAGGTGAGGCAGAGCCTGTCAACATGGAAGCCGGCTGCGTTGGGCTTCAGTACACCATTCAACTTCAGCTGGCGGTTCTGTTTATGGTCGCGATGGCACTCGCCATTTGAGTGCGGAAAACGAAGCTGGCATCTTTTTGATAATCACGTCTGTGGCTGATCAAGCCCGGTTGATACACACTGCAGGCGGCGCGCTATCAAATGAGCATTTCATCTGGCATCCCGTGACGCGTTCGGTCAGAAAATGCAACAGCAGTAAAATATGCCGGACAGTACAAGCAGCAGGTGTGGCTGAATGAATTTCCCTGGCTTTTACTGTAGGAGAACAGGCTGTAGTAGGCGAAGTGATTGTTAAAAGCCATGCTTGATTTATCACCTCGAACATTTTGCCTTATAGCGCAGCATTCACGTGCATGAAAGGAATGACGTGGGAAGAGGCAGCTATCAAAGATGACGTTATTGAGTACGACATTGCATTTAACATAATATACATTATGCGCACTCATGTTGTAGTAGCTAAATTGAGATATCCGCCTCTGACCAAATAGACATGTCCGCGCTACAGTCTCACCACAGCGATCACTGCTTTCAAAGATAGTTTCCCAATCAAAGGATTCTGATGACGGATCATGCACCGGCATTTTTACTTTGGATGAAGTTAACCGACTCTAAATCATTCATGACGTTGTCGACCGGCGTCTGACCACTCAGATGGCCGCGCAGCGCCTGGGTATTCCCGATCGCCAGTGCCGACGCCTTCTCTCGCGTTACAATCAATCAGGCCCACTGAGTATGCCTAACCGCCGTCGTGGATAACCCAGCAATAACCAGCTGCCTGATGGTCTTGCCCGGTACGCACTCAATATTATCCGCGAACGCTATACCGACTTTGGGCCTAGGCTGGCATATGAGAATGTTGTCTACTTGTGAAAAAAACTCATAACACCATTCAATGGCGCATGCTGGTTCCCTTCATACCAGTGCAATACCCTGTCACAAACATAATTGCTGGCAATAAAAGAAGGAACACCGAATGAAGTATGTGAATCTGGGTCGTAGCGGGTTGAAAGTCTCCCGTCTTTGTCTCGGTTGTATGAGTTATGGCGAACCTGAACGTTTGCCTCAACCCTGGTCCCTGGATGAAAAGGCGTCACGACCGCTCATTCGTCAGGCGCTTGAAGCCGGCATTAATTTTTTTGATACCGCGAATATCTACTCGGGCGGAAGTTCTGAAGAGATTACTGGAAAAGCGCTGAGAGAAATGGCCAGACGTGACGAGATCGTTGTAGCGACAAAGACCTTCTTTCCGTGGCGCAACTCACCCAACACCGGGTTTCTTTCCCGCAAGGCCATTTTTCAGTCTATTGACGATAGCCTGATGCGCTTAGGCATGGATTATGTGGATCTCTTTCAGATTCACCGCTTTGACCACTCCACGCCTGTTGAAGAGACCATGGAGGCTCTGCATGACCTCGTTAAAGCAGGAAAAGTACGTTACATCGGCGCATCTTCTATGGAAGCCTGGCGCTTTGCAAAAATGCAGCATACCGCTGAGCGTAACGGCTGGACCCGATTTATCACGATGCAACCGCAATACAACCTGCTTTACCGGGAAGAAGAGCGCGAGATGCTGCCCCTGTGTGAAGACCAGGGCGTTGGGGTGATCCCCTGGAGTCCGATGGCACGCGGCAGGCTCACGCGCGACTGGAGTGTCACGTCCCGACGAACGCAAAACGATGCCTTTGCGTTAAAAATGTATGAGAACGCAGCCCTTCTGGATAAGCCCGTGATTGATGTTGTTGCCAGCATTGCCGAAAAGCACGCGGTGCCAAGAGCTCATGTTGCAATTGCCTGGCTGTTATCAAAAACGGTCATCACAGCACCGATCATTGGCGCAACGAAACCAGAACATCTTTCCACGGCTATCAGCGCGCTGGACTTTTCTCTGAGCGATGCCGAAATCATAGAACTCGAGGCACAGTATCTGCCGCACCCCGTTGACGGGATCATTCCCCCGCTTCCGGATACGCCGCCTTCCCTCACACCGCCTTCAGCAATCCAGAACTGTTAACACCCTGCCCTGGCCCGGCGTTGCCGGGTCTCCCAGACCACTCATTCCCGGTCACTGATGTGAAAAGGGAAACGGTGCCGGCGCGAATGCGCCCGATCGAAAAATCATCGCTCCACCAGGTTCGGTCCCGCTGTTAGCGACAATAAACAACTCGCGATGCCCGGGGCGGATCGCCAGGCTTGTCGATTTAAGGTTACGGCCTTTGTCGCGGTCAGGCAGCACAATTTGCCCAATAGGCAGTCCGTTGCGGTTGAAGACCATGACGCGGCCCTGGCCTGAGATGGCCACATATACATTGCCTTCGCTGTCGACACGGGCCCCGTCTGGCGCCGGCCCGGTGAACTGATAGGTAACAACTGAACCAAACGGGGCGACCGTGGTGGCGTCTGACAGTCTTACGCGATGAAGCCTGTTTTTAGCGTGTTCTGTGGCCCATATCTGAGAGCCGGCGGGGTCAATCGCTATGCCGTTCCCGACCGCGAGTCCAGGCAGGATGGCATGAATTGACCCGACATTGGGACTAACGTAGAACACCCCACCCTGTGGATCGGCTGAATTTCCCCGGCTGTCAGTGAAATAAAATCCGCCCTGATTATCAAAGACCAGATCGTTGACAAGAAATCCAGTATCAGGGGCAACAATCATCTGCTCACGGGTGCCGTTGGGTTCGATAGCCCGGACAGAACCTCGCTGCATATCGCCCACCGAGGCGATAAAGATCCGTCCATCTTTGTGTACCGCCAGGCCGGAAGCACCGAATGAATTCTCCTTAAGGACAATGGAAAGTTGCCGCTCCGGGGTTAGCTTAAACACGCGCCCCGTCGCCACATCAACAAACAGCAGGTTATTGTTCCGATCGAACACGATCCCTTCGAGCACGAGCGACGCCTGTGAAACGCTGAAGTACGGCTGGGCCTCCACGGTCTGAAGAGAACGCTCCCAGGGCGGTATGGGGACGGCACTGCATGTAAGCGCGTTATGATTTAGTCCATTCATGTGGTTTATCCCCGGCAATAATACAGAGGGAGACTTCACCTGCAGTCTCCCTGTGACAGCAGGTATTAACTTTTATCAAACTGACTTTCGGTAAACGGATCGGCGCGACCGCCCTGCAATGGGATTTTGGCAAGCGCCGCATCGATTTCGCGTAGCTCGCTGTCCGTCAACCGGACTTGCGGTGCGCCGCTGTTTTCTATCAGGTGCGGATATTGCGTCGTACCCGGGATTGGGACAATCCAGGGCCGCTGGGCCATTACCCAGGCCAGCGCGAACTGAACCGGAGTGGTGTTTTTGCGACGGGCCCACGACTGCGCAAATTCAAGCAGCACCATGTTTTTGGCCAGGGCATCGGGCTGGAAGCGTGGCAGGTTATGCCGCCGATCGGTGCTGTCGAACCGCTGGCTTGGATTGACTGCTCCGGCAAGGAAGCTGCGGGCAGTCGGGCAGTAAGGTACGAAACCGATACCCAGCTCTTCGAGCGTTGGAAATATCCGCGTCTCCGGTTCCCGCCACCACATGGCATACTCACTCTGCACCGCAGTCACAGGGAGTACCGCATGTGCGCGGCGAATTGTCCTGGCACTCGCTTCCGACAGCCCCCAGTGTTTCACTTTACCCTCCTGGATCAACGCCTTCACGGTTTCCGCCACATCCTCGATCGGCACATTCGGGTCGGGGCGATGCTGATAAAGAAGATCGATGTGGTCCGTTTTCAGACGCTTTAGCGAGCCCTCTACGGCACGGCGGATATGGTCAGGGTGGCTGTTAAGGGAAGTGGGCTTCCCCTCCTCCACGCCGAAGCCGAACTTGGTGGCAATCACCACACGATCGCGAACAGGGGCCAGTGCTTCCCCGACAAATTCTTCACTGAGATGGGGGCCGTAGACCTCGGCAGTATCAAAGAACGTGATACCTTGTTCGAAGGCTGCCCGGATAAGCGAAACCATGGCTTTACGATCGCGCGGACCTCCGCCGTAATAACCCACCATCGGCAGGCACCCGAGTCCCATGCCGGAAACCTCCAGCGAGCCGAGTTTACGCGTGGTTAAGGTTTCCTTCCGGACGGGAACAGCTTCCGAAGGGGCGTTAGGCGTGTCCTGACCAGCCGGTTTCGCCATCACGGCGCCGCTCCTGCCAAGGGTGGTTGCGGCCAACGCCAGACCGGCGCCGGCGATCAGAAAATTGCGCCGGTCCCGGGAAGCGGGTACGGCAGCAGAAGGCTGGTCATGCATCATCTTGCTCATAAACTGGAACTCCCTTTAACGCAGAAAGGATTCATTAATTTGGTCATTACCAGGCATAAGCCTGGGGCGCTTCTCCCCCGGGGCCGGGCCAGATTTCGTCGAGACAGCTCATGGTGTCGTCTGATAGCGTGATTGTCGTTGCGTGAAGCGCTTGCTGGAGTTGTTCGACCGTACGAGGCCCAATCAGTGGAGCGGTAACGACAGGATTCTGCAGGAGCCACGCCAGGGCCACATCGGAGGGGGTTTCGCCGAGGTCCTCACATAATCCCTCGTAGGCTTCCAGCTGCGGACGATACTGTTCGATTAGACGGGCAAACGCGGGCCTGGCACGGCGCCCGCTTGCCATCTTTTTCAGTACGCCGCCAAGCAGCCCTCCGGCAAGCGGGCTCCAGGGGATCAACCCCAGGCCAAAATGGCGGCATGCGGGAATGACCTCCAGCTCAATGGTGCGGGCTGTCAGATTATAAAGACTTTGCTCGGCAACCAGGCCCAGGAAATGACGGGCCGTGGCGACTGACTGCGCAGTCGCAATGTCCCAGCCCGCGAAATTGCTGCTACCGATATAAAGAACCTTTCCCTGCTGAACAAGCAGTTCCATGGCCTGCCAGATCTCTTCCCACGGCGTATGGCGATCGATGTGATGCATCTGATAGACGTCAATATGGTCTGTATTAAGCCGTCGCAAACTGTCCTCGCAGGCCTTGCGAATATGATACGCAGAAAGCCGGCGATCGTTCGGACCTGGCCCCATAGGCTGATAGACTTTTGTCGCCAGAACGATGCGTTCACGGCGGCCACCCTGCTGAAGCCAGCGACCAATAATTTCCTCGGACAGCCCCGAGCCTTGCTGGATATCGGGAGATTGTTCAGTGCCATACACGTCTGCTGTATCAATGAAATTGATACCCGCCTCAAGCGCCTCATCCAGAATGCGGGCGCTGGTCTTCTCGTCGGTGACGTCACCAAAATTCATGGTTCCGAGACAAAGGCGGCTGACTTTCAGGCCGGTGCGGCCAAGATGCGTATAGTTCATAAACGGCTCCGTTAGATGAGTGTTCCGCCCTGGCCTACCAGCCAGAGCGCATGATTTTCAAGAATAACGAAGCACAACGTGTACAGTGAGTGGACGTGCATGAATGGACTTGTGAAAAAAATTCAGCAACGGATTAGCCCTAATCGGTCTAAGGTGTATATCATTTCTTCATCAACGCATTCGGGTTTTAACGCCGCATAAGGAAAACTATTCTGTATGCAAATAAGCAGAGCTGATGTTGCCGATCTTATTTATTTCATGGCGATTGCACGTCATCGCAGCTTCAGCCGTGCGGCAATTGAACTAGGCGTCAGTGCATCAGCGCTGAGTCATGCCCTGAAGGGGCTGGAAACCCGGCTTGGGGTTCGCCTGCTTAATCGCACGACCAAGAGCGTCACCCCTACGGCAGCCGGCGAGGAACTGGTTCAGTCTGTTCTTCAGCCTTTCGACACCATAGAAGGCGCGCTTGAATCGCTTAACCGGTATCGCAATACCCCTACCGGACGTATCCGCATCAATGCAGCCGTTGAAGCGGCAAATCTTTTGCTTGCGCCGGTCATGCCCGCTTTTATGGATCGCTATCCCGATATTGAAATCGATATTGTGGCCAGCAACCGTATGGTTGACGTGACTGATGCGGGCTTCGATGCCGGCATCCGCTACGGTGGCACCGTCCCGGAGGACATGGTTGCCCGGCGTTTATCTGCCGATATTCGCTGGGTTATCGCGGCCTCCCCTGATTACCTGGAACGCTACGGAACGCCTGAACATCCGGATGATTTATTACACCATCGCTGCATCAGCAATCGTCTCGGTGACGATCGGGTTTATCGCTGGGAACTTGCGCGAGACGGCGAAACATACCAAATGACAGTGCCAGGCTCAGTGACGGTCAATCATGCCGAAACGGGTCTGGTGGCCGTATTGGGCGGGGCTGGCCTGATGTATTTTCCGGAGCCTCTTGTTGCACCCTATATCAAGGATGGACGGCTCCGTCTGGTGCTTACGGAATGGTCCCCACTGGAGGAAGGTTTTCATATCTATTATTCAAGCCGCCGGCAATTGCCGACCGGGCTTCGCCTTCTGATTGAGTTCATACAGGAGGCCAGGCCGCTGGGGTTGTGAAATAGTGCCTCCATACTGAACGATGCGTTATCGGCTTTATCGCCCCGTCGCTTATTCAGAATGCTCAGTTGCAGGAAGCCGCAGGGAGTCTGCAAGGCGTGCTGTTTGCTAATAATGGAGAAACAAGAGGTAACGCTGTGAAAAATTACAAAAAAACATGGGTTGTAGTTTATTTGAAGGCTAGCCCAGGTGACCCGCATCAATAAGCGCCATACGAAGATGTTTCTGAATGAAATCCGCTTTATAAATGCTGTATCGGTGGCTGTCATTTTCACATAATAACATCGCGCTTTTTTTCATTAAAGCGTACTGAATGGCTACGTCATTGTGTTTAATAAGGTAATCACGGAATGCCAGGTGTTTTATGATTTGAGCATCCCCGGTGGTAAACGCATGGATATGATGACTACGCTGATTTCCACCTTTTGTAAAGTACCTACGATTTAAAATGCCGTTTTCACCACGTACAGTATATCCTACACCCTCCATTGCCTGATTCAGACTGTCCAGTCCTTCAAGATTAGCAACTTCGATTAATATATCTATTACTGGCTTAGCTGATAATCCAGGCACCGAGGTGCTACCAATATGATGAATCCGGGATATCACTTTACCTAGCGTCATCTGCAACAGAGTACGTTCGTTCTCAAATAAAGTCGGCCACATCTCATCATAATCAACCACAGTCAATATTCGCATGTTCAACAGTCACACCTTTTAAGGAAATTTAAGCAGTCACAATAACATAAATCGCCTCTGCTGACTTGAAGGCATTTATAATCTGTATCTGTCCTCATAATTTTCAACCATCGTCTGACAAGATGCTCTAAACCCCTTTGTAGTGCTCTTTATTCAGACCATACTTCTTCATTCTGAGATAAAGTTTTTTACGCGGTATCAGCAGATACTCCGCCACCTCATTAATACGTCCCTGGTGGATATTCAGCGCTTCGGTGATGATCTGCCGTTCGACGTCCTCAACCCGCTGATCCAGCGGCGTCGGCTCGCCAATGTGCATCAGCGGATTAACCGTTTCTGCGAGTGGTAATACCCCTACTGCAAACAGCTCGGCGGCGTTCGCCAGTTCGCGAACGTTATTTGGCCACACCCGGCGCATCATCCCCTTCAACAGACCAGCATCCACCTCCGGGACGGGATGATTCAGCCGTTGACAGGTTTTTTGCAAATAGTGATGAAACAGCGGCTCGATATCATCAGGTCGCTTTGACAGAGGCTGGCAGCCAATTTGCGTCATCGCGAAGCAGTAATAGAGTTCCGCCACTATCTGGCTGCTGGCGGCCAACTCCACCAGCGAAGCGCTACCAATACCAATCAGGCGAAAAGGCCGCTTCTCATGACTCTGCAGCTGTACCAACTGATGCTGTTGCTCGTGAGTCAGATGCTCGGGGTGACTTAAGACCAGCGTTCCGCCCTGGGCCTGGGCGATCAGTTCATTAAGCGTATGGGCGTTAGCCGGAGTCAGCTCGCAGGCGATAAACGGACCTTCAGCGTGCCGTCCTAACTGGTGCAGGTAACGCGCGCCGGTCATGCGGCCGGTTCCCGGCTCGGCGTAAAGCCATACCGCAATATCCGTTTCTGCCAGCTGCTGAAGGCGCTGGCGATACCGAACCGTCCATTGGCTGCGGCCAATAAGCTCAACCTGTAATTTTTGCTGACAATACTGGCGACGGGCGATAACCGACTGCCTCTGACGCAGCGCGGCGTCCACCAGCGTGAGCAGCTTGCCCGGATCGATCGGCTTTTGCAGGAAATCCCAGGCCCCTTTTTTCACCGCCTCCACCGCCATCGGCACATCGCCGTGACCGGTGATAAGCAGAATCGGCAGCAGATCGTCATCCTGATGAAACACTGTCATTAAATCGATACCGGAGCAGCCGGGCATACAGACATCGCTTAAAACAATGCCTGGCCAGTCCTTCGGCACCTGCTCCCGCGCATCAAACGGATTATTACAGGCACTGACATGATACCCCGCTTGCTCAAGCAGCTGCGTATAGGCATCCAGCACATCGGCATCATCGTCAATCAGCAGAATCGAACAGTTATTACTCAACATCTTTTACATCCGTCAAATTGAATTCCAGCACCACGCAGGCACTGCGTGTAAACGTCGACGCCAGGCGCAACGCCCCTTCCATTTGCGTCATCAGCGAAACACATATCGAAAGCCCTATTCCGAGCCCCACGGTTTTACTGGTAGTGAACGGCTTTAACAGCGAAGGGAGTAAGGCCGCAGGCCAGCCAGGGCCGTTATCGGCAATCAACACGCACAGCCTTCCGCCCTGGATTTGCCAGCTCACGGTGATTTGCGCGGCGTGCGGGCAGGCGTCGAGGGCATTGGACAGCACGTTCACCAGCACCTGATGGACGCGCACTTCGTCCCCCTGAATCCAGACAGTGTCATCCGGTATCACCAGCGTCCCCTGCTGAGGCTTATGACGCATCTCCAGCAGTTCCCACGCCACGGTAAACGTCTGACGCAAATCGACCGGATGCAGCGGCGTTTCCAGTTCTGCGCGGCGGGTAAACTGGCGCAGGGAGCGGATAATCGCGTCAATGCGGTTGATCAGCCCTTCTGCTTTGCTTAACGTCGTCCGCGCCTGCTCCGCCTGTCCCTGTTCGATCGCCCTTCCCGCCGTAAAAAGATACATCGAC
>NZ_JAGRQY010000259.1:0-611 GCF_018223905.1 Klebsiella sp. 28 | reverse complement strand
GCGCGGGCCCTCTTTTTGCGCTTTTTAGCTATGCATTGCTGAAATTCATCTCACCCTGCGCGCGAATAAACGTCACACACGCTACATGCTGTAGTAATCTCTACATCATGACAATGCATCTCTTGATCCTTAACCTGACGACCTCTCAAGCCACGCTGCGCATGCGTGTCTGGCGAACCCTGAAGCAGAGCGGGGCGGTGGTCCTGCGTGATGGGGTCTATATGCTGCCCGACGTGCGCCAGGGCTATGACACCTTCCTCAGCGCCTGCCAGGCGATCCGCGCGGAGGGCGGGGCCGGGTATGTGTTTACGATTGAGTCGGCGGAAGAGGAGGCGTTCAGGCCGCTATTCGATCGCCGCGAACAGTATGATGCGCTGTTGCAGGATCTGCAGGCGCTGCAGGGGGCGTTATCCGCCGACGGACTGGCGGCTCAGCTCAAACAGCTGCGTAAAATTCAGCGTGACTACCGGCGGATCGAGGCTATTGATTTCTTCCCGGGGGCCGCCCGGGAGCAGGCCGCTGAGCGACTGGCCACCCTCGAGCAGGCGATTAATCAGCGGCTGTCGCCGGACGAGCCGCAGGCGGTTGCGGGCGAACTGAGCCTGCTGGAC
>NZ_JAGRQY010000258.1:0-4243 GCF_018223905.1 Klebsiella sp. 28 | reverse complement strand
CGCGCCGACGTCGTGGGCATTGGCGTCGACAGCACCGGCTCAACTCCGGCTCCCGTCGATGCCGAGGGCAACGTGCTGGCGCTGCGCGAAGAATTCGCTGACAACCCTAACGCCATGTTTGTCCTGTGGAAGGATCACACCGCGGTCGAGGAAGCCGAGGCGATCACCCGCCTGTGTCACCAGCCGGGCAAAGAGGATTACTCGCGCTATATCGGCGGGATCTACTCCAGCGAATGGTTCTGGGCCAAAATCCTTCACGTCACCCGCGAAGATAGCGCCGTCGCCCAGGCAGCCGCCTCGTGGGTAGAGCTTTGCGACTGGGTGCCCGCCCTGCTCTCCGGTACTACGCGTCCGCAGGATCTGCGCCGCGGCCGCTGCAGCGCCGGACATAAATCGCTGTGGCATGAGAGCTGGGGCGGTCTGCCGCCGGCCAGCTTCTTCGATGAGCTTGATCCCATCATCAACCAGCATCTGGCCTGGCCGCTGTTCACCGATACCTGGACGGCCGATGTGCCGGTCGGCACGCTGAGCGCAGAGTGGGCCCAGCGCCTGGGTCTGTCGCAGAGTGTGGCCATCTCCGGCGGCGCCTTCGACTGCCACATGGGCGCCGTTGGCGCCGGCGCGCAGCCTAACGCGCTGGTGAAAGTCATCGGCACCTCCACCTGCGACATTCTGATCGCCGATAAAGAGAGCGTCGGCGAGCGCACGGTCAAAGGCATCTGCGGCCAGGTCGACGGCAGCGTGGTTCCACACTTTATCGGCATGGAGGCAGGCCAGTCCGCCTTCGGCGATATTTACGCCTGGTTTGGCCGCATTCTCGGCTGGCCGCTGGAGCAGCTGGCTCAGCAGCAGCCGGCGTTGCGCGAGCAAATCAAAGCCAGTCAAAAACAGTTACTGCCGGCGCTCACCGAAGCCTGGGCCAACAATCCATCGCTGGAGCATCTGCCGGTGGTGCTCGACTGGTTCAACGGCCGCCGCACGCCGAATGCCAACCAGCGCCTGAAAGGGGTGATCACCGACCTTAACCTGGCCACCGACGCGCCGGCGCTGTTCGGCGGTCTGATCGCCGCCACCGCCTTCGGCGCTCGCGCCATTATGGAGTGCTTCACCGAGCAGGGGATCCCGGTTAACAACGTCATGGCGCTTGGCGGTATCGCGCGGAAAAACCAGGTCATCATGCAGGCCTGCTGCGACGTGCTGAACCGTCCGCTGCAGATTGTCGCCTCCGATCAGTGCTGCGCGCTGGGGGCGGCTATCTTCGCCGCCGTCGCCGCCGGCGTCTATGAGGATATTCCAGCCGCCCAACAGCGGATGGCAAGCCAGGTGGAAACTACCCTGCAGCCGCGTCCGGCGCAGGCACAGCGTTTCGAACAACTCTATCAGCGCTACCAGCAGTGGTCGGTCAGCGCGGAACAACACTATCTCCCTTCGGCTGCAAAGGCGGAAAAAGCCCCGCAATCTCAGGCAGCGCTCACCCATTAAGGATACGAAAATGACGATTTTTGATAACTATGAAGTATGGTTCGTTATTGGCAGCCAACATCTGTACGGCCCGGAAGCCCTGCGCCAGGTGACGAAGCATGCCGAACATGTGGTGAACAGCCTGAATGCGGAAGCCAAACTGCCGTGCAAACTGGTCCTTAAGCCGCTGGGCACCACCCCGGACGAGATCACCCATATCTGCCGCGACGCCAACTACGATGACAAATGCGCCGGGTTAGTGGTCTGGCTGCATACCTTCTCGCCGGCAAAAATGTGGATCAACGGCCTGACCATCCTCAATAAGCCGCTGCTGCAGTTCCATACTCAGTACAACGCCGCGCTGCCGTGGGACAGCATCGATATGGACTTTATGAACCTGAACCAGACCGCGCACGGCGGCCGCGAGTTCGGCTTCATCGGCGCCCGTATGCGTCAACAGCACAGCGTGGTCACCGGCCACTGGCAGGATAAAGAGGCCCACCAGCGTATCGGCGGCTGGATGCGTCAGGCGGTCTCCAAACAGGATACCCGTCATCTGAAAGTGTGCCGTTTCGGCGATAACATGCGCGAAGTGGCGGTGACCGACGGCGATAAAGTCGCGGCGCAGATTAAGTTTGGCTTCTCGGTGAACACCTGGGCGGTCGGCGATCTGGTGCAGGTGGTGAACAGCATCAGCGACGGCGATATCAGCGCCCTGGTCGATGAATATGAGAGCAGCTACCGTCTGACCCCGGCAGCGCAGGTTCACGGCGAGAAGCGCCAGAACGTGCTGGACGCCGCGCGCATTGAGCTGGGGATGAAACGCTTCCTCGAACAGGGCGGTTTCCACGCCTTTACCACCACCTTTGAAGATCTCCACGGCCTGAAACAGCTCCCGGGTCTCGCCGTACAGCGCCTGATGCAGCAGGGCTACGGCTTTGCCGGCGAGGGCGACTGGAAAACCGCCGCTCTGCTTCGCATCATGAAGGTGATGTCAACTGGTCTGCAGGGCGGCACCTCCTTTATGGAGGATTACACCTACCACTTCGACAATGGTAACGATCTGGTGCTCGGCTCGCACATGCTGGAATTGTGCCCGACGATCGCCACCGCCGAGAAACCGATCCTCGACGTTCAGCCGCTGGGCATCGGCGGCAAAGCGGATCCAGCGCGCCTGATCTTCAATACTCAAACCGGCCCGGCGATCGTCGCCAGCCTGATCGACCTGGGAGACCGCTTCCGTCTGCTGGTCAATACCATCGAAACCGTCCCAACGCCGCACGATCTGCCGAAGCTGCCGGTGGCCAACGCCCTGTGGAAAGCGCAGCCGGATCTGCGTACCGCGTCGGAAGCCTGGATCATCGCCGGCGGCGCGCACCATACCGTCTTCAGCCATGCGCTGAACCTCGACGATATGCGCCAGTTCGCCGAGCTGCATGATATCGAGCTGACCGTCATCGACAACGATACCCGTCTGCCGTCCTTCAAGGACGCGCTGCGCTGGAATGAAGTGTATTACGGTTCAAAACGCTAAGAGGCTGTCCCCTCACCCTTCCCCTCTCCCCGTTGGGGAGAGGGGACCGACCGGGCGCCATGCCGCCTTTCTCCCTCTCCCGCCGGGAGAGGGTCGGGGTGTGGGATACCCGACTCGCCTGCTATTCGGAGCACACTATGTTAGAAGATCTTAAACGCCAGGTGCTGGAAGCTAACCTGGCCCTGCCAAAGCATAATCTGGTGACCTTAACCTGGGGCAACGTCAGCGCCGTCGACCGCGAGAAAGGGATGTTCGTGATCAAACCCTCCGGTGTGGATTACCGCGTGATGACCGCCGACGATATGGTGGTGGTCAGTCTGGAGAGCGGCGAAGTGGTAGAGGGTAATAAAAAGCCCTCGTCGGATACCCCGACCCATCGCCTGCTGTATCAGGCCTTCCCGACGCTGGGCGGCATTGTGCATACCCATTCGCGCCACGCCACCATCTGGGCGCAGGCCGGGCAATCTATTCCCGCGACCGGCACTACCCATGCCGACTACTTTTATGGCCCGGTGCCCTGCACCCGGTTAATGACCGATGCGGAGATCAACGGCGACTATGAGTGGGAAACCGGCAACGTGATTGTCGAAACCTTCCGCCAGCAGGGAATCGACCCGGCGCAGATGCCCGGCGTGCTGGTCCATTCCCACGGCCCGTTCGCCTGGGGCAAGAACGCCGAAGACGCGGTGCATAACGCCATCGTGCTGGAAGAGATCGCCTATATGGGGATTTTCTGCCGCCAGCTGGCGCCGCAGCTGCCGGCTATGCAGCAGACCCTGCTGGATAAGCACTATCTGCGTAAGCATGGGGCCAAAGCCTACTACGGCCAATAATCACCCTGCTCGCGCTGCGCTTAGCAGGGCCAGGGCTCTGCGCCATCTGGTAGCCTGGATAAGGCGCAAGCCGCAATCCGGGGCAACATTAGCGCCGAACACCTGTATAAAACCCCAGCGCCCCTCATGAAACCAGGCTATAATCAGGCTTGGTTTTTTATCGGCGAGAATACCCGTGACCCAGCCACGAGCAGGATTTTTACTCACCCGTCACTGGCGGGACACTCCGCAGGGCACCGAGCTCTCCTTCTGGCTGGCCACCGACGACGGTCCGCTGCAGGTAACCCCCCGCCGCAGGAGTCCGTCGCCTTTATTCCCGAAGCGCAGCGGGCGCAGGCTGAACGGCTGCTGCAGGGGGAGAAAGGGCTCCGCTTCGCCCCGCTGGCCCTGAAAGATTTCCACCGTCAGCCGATTG
>NZ_JAGRQY010000257.1:0-6100 GCF_018223905.1 Klebsiella sp. 28 | reverse complement strand
TCATGGAGACGAAGAACTTCGGATGAACGATAATGAAGTCGAGGCGGTGATCGGCCACGAAATGGGCCACGTCGCGCTGGGCCACGTGAAGAAAGGCATGCAGGTCGCCCTGGGTACCAACGCCGTGCGTGCGGCGGCGGCCTCCGCGGGCGGTATCGTCGGTAGCCTGTCGCAGTCTCAGTTGGGCGATCTGGGCGAAAAACTGGTGAACTCGCAGTTCTCCCAGCGTCAGGAATCGGAAGCGGATGACTACTCTTACGACCTGCTGCGTAAGCGCGGTATCAATCCGTCGGGACTGGCCACCAGCTTCGAGAAACTGGCCAAGCTGGAAGCCGGCCGTCAGAGCTCCATGTTTGACGATCACCCGGCCTCAGAAGCGCGTGCCCAGCATATTCGCGATCGCATGAAGGCCGACGGGATTAAATAATCATCAGCGGGAGGCGCTAGCGCCTCCTCACCAATCTTTGCCAGCCAACAATCAAATAGCCAGGGCTTTATTGAAGACAGCCACTTGGAACTCTTTTTACGTAACGCTTATACCCGTCATACTTCAAGCTGCATGTGCGTTGGCAATAACTCGGCCTATCCCTGGGCCTCGCCCCTACGGGGCCAGCGCAAGCGCTGTTCAAAACGGCTAGCCGTTTTGTCCGGCAACTCGAAATATTTAGGGTATATACCAAACGTGATTATCGCGATGGGTTGCCGGATAAAGCCGAATGGGGCCAGGGGATTATCGCCACCTTCGAATCGGGCTTTACCCAGGGACCGGTCGGCTTCGGTGTGGACTGTTTCGCCCAGTATGCGGTGCGCCTTGACGGCGGTCGCGGGCCCAGCGGTCGGCGCCTTGATTAACCCCCTGTACCGTACGGCACAGGGGGTTACCGGGGTTATTCGCCCTTTTTCGCCGCCTGGATGTACAGCATCTCCAGCGCCAGGGTCGCCGCCGCCAGAGCGGTAATTTCGGACTGATCGTAGGCCGGGGCGACTTCCACCACGTCCATCCCGACGATGTTCAGGTCCTTCAGGCCGCGCACCAGCTTGATCGCGCGGTCGGAGGTCAGCCCACCGATAACCGGGGTACCGGTGCCTGGCGCAAACGCCGGATCCAGACAGTCGATATCAAAGGTCAGGTACACCGGCATGTCGCCGACGATCTGCTTCACCTGGGCAATCACGTCATCAACGCTGCGGTCGTTAACCTGGCCGGCATCCAGTACCGTAAAGCCATTGTCTTTGTCGAACTCGGTGCGGATCCCGATCTGTACGGAGTGGTTCGGATCGATAAGCCCTTCGTTCGGCGCGGTATAGAACATGGTGCCGTGGTCGAACTCGCAGCCGTTGGCGTAGGTATCGGTGTGAGCATCGAAGTGCACCAACGCCATTTTACCAAAGTGCTTGGCATGGGCGCGCAGCAGCGGCAGGGTAACGAAGTGGTCGCCGCCAAAGGAGAGCATACGTTTGCCGGCCGCCAGCAGCTTCTCGGCGTGAGCCTGCAGCTTCTCGCTCATTTCGCGCGCGTCGCCGAAGGCGTACACCAGATCCCCGCAGTCCACCACGTTCAGGCGCTCGCGCATATCGAAGTTCCACGGGAAACGGTTGTGCTCCCAGGCAAGGTTAGTAGAAACCTGACGGATCGCCGCCGGGCCATGACGGCCGCCCGCGCGCCCGGAGGTCGCCATATCGAACGGCACGCCGGTGATGACCCAGTCCGCATCGCTTTCATACGGCATAAAGTTCATTGGCAAACGCAGAAAGCCAAAGGCATTGGATACCAGGGAGTTATCGTATTGATGACCTAAAGTGCTCATGGATATGACCTCTTTTGACAGTCGTGGAACGTAAAAAATAAGTATAAAAAAACCCCTCCGCGTCGTTAGGCCCGACGAGGAAGGGTTTGATAGATAAATCGCTTATTGGCGTGAATTATCGCCGGTAATGCATACGGGTTCAAGTGAGTATCGCATGCTGCCGGATGACGGCTTCGCCTTATCCGGCCGACATACGCAGGCCCGGTCAGCGCAGCGCCACCGGGCATCAGCAGCTACTCGTCTTCCAGATAAGTATAGCCGTACAGTCCCGCCTCGAACTCCTCGAGGAACTGCTGCTGCAGCGCGTCGTCCAGACCGGTATTTTTCACCTGATCGCGGAACTGGGTCAGCAGCGTGTTCGGATCCAGCTGCACATACTGCAGCATATCCGCCACGGTATCGCCCTCGTCGGACAGCTCAACCTCAACGCTGCCGTCAGGGAAGACGAACACGTCCACCGCCTCGGTATCGCCGAACAGGTTATGCATGTTGCCGAGGATCTCCTGATAGGCGCCAACCATGAAGAAGCCCAGCATCGGCGGGTTCTCCGGGTCGTATTCCGGCATCGGCATGGTGGTGGCGATCCCGTCGCCGTCCACGTAGTGATCGATGGCGCCATCGGAATCGCAGGTGATGTCCAGCAGCACCGCGCGGCGCTCCGGCGACTTGTTCAGCCCTTCCAGCGGCATCACCGGGAACAGCTGATCGATCCCCCAGGCATCCGGCATCGATTGGAACAACGAGAAGTTGACGTAGATTTTATCCGCCATTCGCTCCTGCAGCTCATCGATGATGGGACGATGGGCGCGGTTGCTCGGGTCGAGCTGCTTCTGCACCTCATGGCACATGTTCAGATACAGCTGTTCCGCCCACGCGCGCTCCTGCAGGTTGAAGGTGCCTGAGGAGTAGCCGATGTGGATATCGTGCAGGTCCATCTGGCTGTCGTGCAGCCATTCGCGCAGCGAGCGGCGGTTGCCGGTCTCGTGCATCTCCAGCCAGGTTTCCCACATGCTCTGCAGCGGACGCGCAGCGTCTTCCGCCGGCGGGGTCGCCTCGGTGTATTCGTTACGCTCAACGCCGATGATGTTGGAAACCAGCACGGTATGGTGCGCGGTCACCGCGCGGCCGGACTCGGTGATCACCGTCGGGTGCGGCAGGCCATTCTCTTCGCAGGCATCGCCGATCGCCCAGATGATATTGTTGGCGTATTCGTTCAGACCGTAGTTCACCGAGCAATCGGACTGCGAGCGGGTGCCTTCATAGTCCACGCCCAGGCCGCCGCCGACGTCGAAGCACTGAATATTGACGCCCAGCTTATGCAGTTCGACGTAGAAACGCGCCGATTCACGCACGCCGGTGGCGATATCGCGAATGTTAGCCATCTGCGAACCGAGGTGGAAGTGCAGCAGTTGCAGGCTCTCAAGATGGCCTGCCTCGCGCAGAATTTCGACCAGTTGCAGCACCTGGGTCGCTGCGAGGCCGAACTTGGACTTCTCGCCGCCGGAGGACTGCCATTTACCGGAGCCCTGCGAGGCCAGACGCGCACGTACGCCAAGGCGCGGCACCACGTTCAGGCGCTCGGCCTCTTCCAGTACGATAGCGATCTCGGACATCTTCTCAATGACCAGATAGACCTTGTGGCCCATCTTCTCGCCCACCAGCGCCAGACGGATATATTCGCGGTCTTTATAACCATTACAGACGATGACGCTGCGGGTCATCCCGGCGTGCGCCAGCACGGCCATCAGTTCCGCTTTCGAACCGGCTTCCAGGCCCAGCGGCTCTCCGGAATGGATCAGCGATTCAATCACGCGACGGTGCTGGTTAACCTTGATCGGGTAGACGAGGAAGTAATCGCCGTTATAGCCATACGATTCACGCGCGCGTTTGAAGGCGGCGTTGATCGAGCGCAGGCGGTGCTGCAGGATCTGCGGGAAGCAGAACAGCGCCGGCAAGCGCTGCCCTTGCGCTTCACGCGCTTTGACTAATTCCGCGAGGTCAACGCGCGCTTCCGGGACGTCCGGATCCGGGCAAACGCTGATGTGGCCCAGTTCGTTGACGTCATAATAGTTATTGCCCCACCAGGCAATATTATAAGTACGCAGCATCTTGCTGGCTTCCTGGGAGCTCATCGCTACCTCCTGCATGGAACGTAGTACACCGTGTTCGCCTGCTGACGAAGGCGAAACCATAGACATGTCGTCAGACATAGCGAACCTCAATTTTTAATAATAAGTGTAAGACAGTTAACTACTATCGCAGTCCAAAGATGCGATAACAACCCATGAACAGTCCTAAAGCCCAGCACTATCTGCTGGTTTTGCGACTGCGCGACCGGTTTCTTATTCATATCATCGTAAAACACGTAGCCGAACAGAGTATGACAGTCCGGAGAAACCACGAGAAAACTCTTGCCAGGCAAGAGCGCCCTTGTTCAGTTTTCTGACGGCCGACCGGCCCTGGAATCCTGAGAAGCGCCGAGATGGGGTGAACATCGGCTGGTTTGCATGAGAGAGATGCAGGTTGCGGAGTGCTGACGCGCGACAGAACGACGCGACGAATCAAACGAAAAACATTGGTTCATTATCTGGTATCACCTCCACACCGCCCTGCGACAGGGTCGGCGACAAGCCAAAGCTATACATACCGGGCAACAGGCGCTACGCCGCTGCGAGATTCTGTAAATACAGACTGCTTAACCCGGCTGGAAGTGGCACCACAGGGCCATGCCCCGTGCGCTTTTTTAATGAGCCGCGCGCGGCGTTTTATACCGAGAAGCGGGGTAAAAAGCAAAATAAAAATGTGCCTGTTTGCGCGGTTGTCAGGAAATTTTGCCAGGCGGGTTTTCCCATAAATGCGACCGCCATCAAAAAAGGCTGGAAATGGGCTCAAGATTTGACCTAAAATGGCCGTCCAGAAGTTAATCCGTCTATACTGATTAACACTCAGACTGCTCGTGTCGCTACCTGCGCGGCTTTGCGCTGATTATCCACCAAAGCCACATTACACAACAGTATGAGCTATCCGAATCGTCCACAGGTGAAATAAAATATGGCAAAACACCTTTTTACGTCTGAGTCCGTATCAGAAGGGCATCCTGACAAAATTGCTGACCAAATCTCCGATGCCGTGCTGGATGCGATCCTCGAGCAGGATCCGAAAGCGCGTGTCGCATGTGAAACCTATGTCAAAACCGGCATGGTGCTGGTAGGCGGCGAAATCACCACCAGCGCATGGGTTGATATCGAAGAGATCACCCGCAACACCGTCCGCGAAATTGGCTACGTGCATTCCGATATGGGCTTTGACGCCAACTCGTGCGCCGTACTGAGCGCCATTGGCAAACAGTCTCCGGACATTAACCAGGGCGTTGACCGTGCCGATCCGCTGGAACAGGGCGCCGGCGACCAGGGGCTGATGTTTGGCTACGCCACTAACGAAACCGACGTGCTGATGCCGGCGCCGGTGACTTACGCTCACCGTCTGGTGCAGCGTCAGGCTGAAGTGCGTAAAAACGGCACCCTGCCGTGGCTGCGCCCGGATGCGAAAAGCCAGGTGACCTTCCAGTATGACGACGGCAAAATCGTCGGCATCGACGCGGTCGTTCTGTCGACTCAGCACGCGGAAGATATCGATCAGAAATCCCTGCAGGAAGCAGTGATGGAAGAGATCATCAAGCCGATTCTGCCGACCGAATGGCTCAACGCGTCCACCAAATTCTTCATCAACCCGACCGGCCGTTTCGTTATTGGCGGCCCGATGGGCGACTGCGGTCTGACCGGTCGTAAGATCATCGTTGATACCTACGGCGGCATGGCTCGCCACGGCGGCGGCGCGTTCTCCGGTAAAGATCCATCTAAAGTTGACCGTTCCGCAGCCTACGCGGCGCGCTATGTGGCGAAGAACATCGTTGCCGCAGGCCTGGCCGATCGTTGCGAAATTCAGGTTTCCTACGCTATCGGCGTTGCAGAACCGACGTCCATCATGGTGGAAACCTTTGGCACCGAGAAAGTGCCTTCTGAACAGCTGACCCTGCTGGTGCGTGAGTTCTTCGACCTGCGTCCATACGGTCTGATTCAGATGCTGGATCTGCTGCACCCGATCTACAAAGAAACCGCAGCCTACGGTCACTTTGGTCGCGAACATTTCCCATGGGAAAAAACCGACAAAGCGGCGCTGCTGCGGGAAGCGGCCGGTCTGAAATAATCTCCGCGCTTCCTCTCTTCAAGGCCAGCCTCGCGCTGGCCTTTTTATTTACGCCTGCCCCCCCCTTTTCTGCGCCCCCATTTCAA
>NZ_JAGRQY010000256.1:0-7827 GCF_018223905.1 Klebsiella sp. 28 | reverse complement strand
GTATAGGCCCAGCGGGCGTCAAAGGCCTCGACGTCGAAATGCTTCGCCCCTTTACCCACCTCTTCATCAGGGGTGAAGGCCACGCGGATATCGCCATGAGGAATATTTTTCGCCTGCAGGGTCGCCAGCGCGGTCATAATTTCGGCAATGCCGGCTTTGTCGTCCGCCCCGAGCAGCGTTTTCCCGTCGGTGGTGATCAGCGTCTGTCCCAAAAGCTGATGCAGAACCGGGAACATCACCGGGGAGAGCACCTCATCGCCGATACCCAGCGCGATATCGCCGCCGCGATAGTTTTCAACAATCTGCGGATTAACGTTTTTACCACTGAAATCCGGGGAGGTGTCGACGTGGGAGATAAAACCGATGGCCGGGATATCGCCCTCAACGTTAGCGGGCAAAGTTCCCATTACCGTCCCTTTTTCACTCAGCGTTACCTTGACCAGTCCCATTTCTTCCAGCTGCGCCTGCAACAGGCGTAACAGCTTCCACTGCCCTTCCGTGCTGGGGACCTGACGAACGCCAGGCTTTGACTGCGTGTCCAAAGAAACGTACTGCAAAAAACGCTCAAGCAATTTATCCATGTAGCCACCCTCTTCTTTTGTGACAACATTATTCATAAGCCAGAAAAGACAAATATTGCGTCAGGTCATTTTTAGCCCGTAAAGCGAAATTTAATAACGGAACCGACGTTATGGTGTAAAGGTAGACTATGCGGGCGTATCAAGGATTGGCGATTACCCTCGTTTGCCGTAGAATGCTGGCCCTTATTAAAAACGTGCAACCCCAAAGGTGGTTAATCACAAACCCCGCAGCGGCCGGAAATTTGCCGTTGCGTCTACATGGGACAGAGTCAAAAATTGAATATACAACCGCGTTCGCGTTCGCCGCTGGTGCATCTGGCGGGAATTCGCAAGAGCTTTGATGGTAAAACGGTCATCGACAACCTTAACCTGACCATCAACAATGGTGAGTTTCTCACTCTGCTTGGCCCCTCTGGCTGCGGTAAAACCACCGTTCTGCGCCTTATTGCCGGCCTGGAAAACGTCGACAGCGGACGGATCCATCTCGAAGATCACGATATCACTCATGTTCCGGCGGAAAACCGCCACGTCAATACCGTATTCCAAAGCTACGCCCTGTTTCCGCATATGACGGTGTTCGAGAACGTCGCCTTTGGCCTGCGGATGCAGAAAACCCCGGCGGCGGAAATCACCCCACGGGTGATGGATGCCTTAAAGATGGTGCAGCTGGAGGCGTTTGCCCAACGCAAACCGCACCAGCTCTCCGGCGGCCAGCAGCAGCGCGTGGCCATCGCCCGCGCGGTGGTCAACAAACCGCGTCTGCTGCTGCTCGATGAGTCTCTTTCGGCACTGGATTACAAGCTGCGCAAGCAGATGCAGAACGAATTGAAAGCGCTGCAGCGTAAGCTCGGGATCACCTTCGTCTTCGTCACCCACGATCAGGAAGAGGCTCTGACCATGTCCGATCGCATCGTGGTGATGCGTGATGGCAAAATCGAACAGGACGGCACCCCGCGAGAGATCTACGAAGAGCCGAAGAACCTGTTTGTCGCCAGCTTTATCGGCGAGATCAATATCTTTGACGCCACGGTAATTGAACGTCTCGACGAACAGCGCGTGCGCGCCAGCGTTGAAGGTCGGGAATGCAACATCACCGTCAATTTTACCGTGGAGGCCGGCCAGCGTCTGCATGTCCTGCTGCGCCCGGAAGATCTGCGCGTCGACGAGATCCACCATAACAGCGACGCCGACGGCCTGATCGGCTATGTCCGCGAGCGCAACTATAAAGGCATGACTCTGGAGTCGGTGGTAGAACTGGAGAACGGCAAAATGGTGATGGTCAGCGAGTTCTTTAACGAAGACGACCCGGATTTCGACCACTCTCTTGACCAGAAAATGTCTATCAATTGGGTGGAAAGCTGGGAGGTGGTGCTGGCCGATGAAGAACACCAGTAAATTCCAGAATGTGGTGATCGCCACTATCGTCGGTTGGCTGGTGCTGTTTGTCTTCCTGCCCAACCTGATGATCATCGCCACCAGCTTTTTGACCCGCGACGATGCCAACTTCGTCAAACTGGTCTTCACGCTGGATAACTATTCGCGGCTACTGGATCCGCTCTATTATGACGTTCTGCTGCATTCGCTAAACATGGCGCTGCTGGCGACCCTCGCCTGCCTGGCGCTTGGCTATCCGTTTGCGTGGTTCCTCGCCCGGCTGCCGCAGAAGGTACGGCCCCTGCTGCTGTTCCTGCTGATCGTCCCTTTTTGGACCAACTCGTTGATCCGCATCTACGGGCTGAAGATTTTCCTCAGCACTAAAGGTTACCTGAACGAGTTTCTGCTGTGGCTGGGGGTGATCGACACCCCGATACGCATTATGTTCACCCCCTCGGCGGTGATCATCGGCCTGGTGTACATCCTGCTGCCGTTTATGGTGATGCCGCTCTACTCCAGCATTGAGAAACTGGATCGCCCGCTGCTGGAAGCGGCGAAAGATCTCGGCGCCAGCAAGCTGCAGACCTTTATCCGCATTATCATCCCGCTGACCATGCCGGGGATCATCGCCGGCTGTCTGCTGGTGATGCTGCCGGCGATGGGGTTGTTCTACGTTTCCGACCTGATGGGCGGCGCCAAGAACCTGCTGATCGGCAACGTGATCAAAAGCCAGTTCCTCAATATCCGCGACTGGCCGTTCGGCGCGGCAACCAGCATTACCTTAACCCTGGTGATGGGCCTGATGCTGTTGATTTACTGGCGCGCGGCGCGCCTGCTGAATAAAAAGGTGGAGCTGGAATGATCGGTCGACTGCTGCGCGGCGGCTTTATGACCGCCATCTACGCGTATCTCTACATCCCTATTATTATTCTGATCGTTAACTCGTTTAACCGGTCGCGCTTCGGCATCAACTGGCAGGGGTTCACCACCGACTGGTATAGCCTGCTGATGAACAACGATAGCCTGCTGCAGGCCGCCCAGCACTCGCTGACCATGGCGGTGCTGTCGGCGACCTTCGCCACCCTTATCGGCTCGCTGACCGCCGTGGCGCTGTACCGTTACCGCTTTCGCGGCAAACCGTTTGTCAGCGGCATGCTGTTTGTGGTGATGATGTCGCCAGATATTGTGATGGCCATCTCTCTGCTGGTGCTGTTTATGCTGATCGGCGTCCAGCTTGGTTTCTGGTCGCTGCTGTTTTCGCATATCACCTTCTGCCTGCCGTTTGTGGTGGTCACCGTTTACTCCCGCCTGAAAGGCTTTGACGTGCGGATGCTGGAGGCGGCGAAAGATCTGGGCGCCAGCGAGATGACCATCCTGCGCAAAATTATCCTGCCGCTGGCCCTGCCGGCGGTAGCCGCTGGGTGGTTGCTGAGCTTCACCCTGTCGATGGATGACGTGGTAGTCTCCTCGTTCGTGACCGGTCCGGGGTATGAAATCCTGCCACTGAAGATCTATTCGATGGTCAAGGTTGGCGTTTCGCCAGAGGTGAACGCCCTGGCCACGATTTTGTTGGTTCTGTCGCTGGTGATGGTCATCGCCAGTCAGTTAATTGCACGTGATAAAACTCAGGGGACGTTAAAATGAAAAAATGGTCACGCCACCTGCTCGCAGCCGGCGCTCTGGCAATCGGCATGGGCGCTGCGCACGCGGACGATAGCAAAACGCTCTATTTCTATAACTGGACCGAGTATGTGCCGCCGGGCCTGCTGGAGCAGTTCACCAAAGAGACCGGCATCAAGGTTATCTATTCAACCTACGAGTCGAACGAAACCATGTACGCCAAGCTCAAAACCTATAAAGACGGCGCGTACGACCTGGTCGTCCCGTCGACCTACTTTGTCGACAAGATGCGCAAAGAAGGCATGCTGCAGAAGATCGATAAGAGCAAGCTGACTAACTTCAGCAACCTCGATCCGCAGATGCTGAATAAACCGTTCGATCCGAATAACGACTACTCCATCCCCTATATCTGGGGGGCGACGGCCATCGGCGTCAACAGCGAGGCGATTGACCCGAAAACTATCACCAGCTGGGCCGACCTGTGGAAGCCGGAATACAAAAGCAGCCTGCTGCTGACCGACGACGCGCGCGAAGTGTTCCAGATGGCGCTGCGTAAGCTGGGCTATTCCGGCAACACCACCGACCCGAAAGAGATTGAAGCCGCCTATAACGAGCTGAAAAAGCTGATGCCCAACGTCGCAGCGTTTAACTCTGATAACCCGGCGAACCCGTATATGGAAGGCGAAGTGAACCTCGGGATGGTATGGAACGGCTCGGCTTACGTCGCCCGCCAGGCAGGTACTCCGCTGGAAGTGATCTGGCCGAAAGAGGGCGGCATCTTCTGGATGGACAGCCTGTCGATCCCGGCGAACGCCAAAAACGTCGACGGCGCGCTGAAGCTGATTAACTTCCTGCTGCGCCCGGATGTCGCCAAACAGGTCGCTGAAACCATCGGTTATCCGACGCCGAACCTTGCGGCGCGCAAGATGCTCAGCCCGGCAGTGGCCAACGATAAATCGCTCTATCCGGACGCCGCAACCATTGAGAAAGGCGAATGGCAGAATGACGTCGGCAGCGCCAGCGCCATTTATGAAGAGTATTACCAGAAGCTGAAAGCGGGCCGTTAATCCCGCAGGGCGGAACCGCGGTTCCGCCTTTTTTTTGCTCTCACCTTAGCCCCGTAGCGCGCGCCAGAGGAGCGCCGGCAATTTGCGCCAGCGCGGCCGATGGTAAAAATCCACCAGCCGCTGCGCCACCGCTTCCTGCCCCCGGTGGGTGATGAACCAGGGCGGCAGGGGCATCAGCGTCAGTTCGCCATGCCAAAGACTACGCGGAAACGGCCGAAACGGCGCCTCAATCACCGTGCGCTCGGTTTTCTCCAGCATAAAGCTGTTATGCACCTTGCCCCGCCCGCTCTGAATATCGTCGAGCGTGTGGCCGGGAAACGCCCCCCACGGGCAAGGGGCTAACAGGAAGGCCACCCCACTCCAGCAGTTGATCGCCACCGTGCCGTAGCGCAGCTCGGCGATCAGCGCATTAAAACGCTTACGTCCAATCGCTTTGCGGGTGCGCGGGTGGATCACAATATTGGCCCCCAGCGTGCCCTGCAACCGCTGATTCGCATAGCCGATCGCCTGGCGCAGAAAGCTTTCCGCACTATCGGCCTCAAGACGGGTGACCGACAGCCCCGGGCCAAAGACCTCCTGCTGGCAGAACCCGGGATCATCGTCGGTATTCGCCACAATCAACGGTAGCGCGTCACCGCGGGCTATCTCCAGCGGCTGACGGGCGCGCAGGCGAAAGTCGGTCAGCCGGTTTTCAGCGCCGGGGTAGTAGTCCGGGCGGGTATTCGCGGCGATCAGTCGGTACAGCTGATTCAGCAAGGCCGTCGCAGGCTCCCAGCCTTGCTGCAGGATCAGCACCTGGCTGGCCACGCAGTTAAACCCGCCGTTGTTCATCTTCTGCGTCGCCAGCTGCTGCGCCTGAAAAGCGATGTCCGCCTCGCTCCACGGCCCGGGTACGATAATGGTGGGGCTGACGCCGCCCAGCTCCGAGGTCACCCGACGCGGGTTCAGCGGCGTCCCGGCGGCCCGACGCTGGCGAGCCGTCTCACCCTCGCCCCAGACGATGACGTCATGGGTGTCGCGGGAGCCAGTGATATGGATCTCATCGACAGCGGGATGGGTGGTCAGCCACGCTCCCGCCCGGGCGTCGCCGGTGACGATGCGGAGCGCATCCATGGCAATCAGCGGCGCCAGGGCCTGGGCCAGCAGATCGTGCAGATAATCATTCACCGGATTGAGCTTCAGCAGGCAGACCTGATTCTCAATAAACAGCTTGTGTAGCACATCCAGTGGCGCAATCGAGGCCACATTACCGGCGCCAAGCACCAGCGCCAGCTTGCCCTGCCGCGCGGCAGGCGGGATGTCGTATGCCCGCGCCGCATAGCGGTCGAGATGGGCCCGGGTGACGCCTGGCTGCATCCATATCTCAGCGCGAACACCAGACAGAAGCAGCCGATCCCAGAGCGTGCCGGGCACCACCCGCAGCGCCAGGCGGCCGTCCGCCAGCGTCCGCAGCGGGATCCGCCGCAGAAAGGTCTTCTCCTCCAGTTGCTCCAGGGTGGCGATAAGCCCGTTGCAGCCGACCATTAGCGCGCAGGGGCCCGCCAGCCACTCTTCCCCCGCCAGCGGATCGCCCGCCGACAACCCTTTGGCCGCCGCTGCCGCGGCCACCCACGCCGGGGCAATGCCGGCCAGGGCATCCTTGATCTGGCGCAGGAGCGCCAGACGACGGTTCACTGAGGTTTCCGCCCAGCGCTGGCGCGCCGCCGACAAGGCGTGCAGGGCCGCATCATACTGAGAACAGGTCGTCAGACCGGGTCGCGCATGGCTCATTTTCCCTCACTCATTAAAATCTCTCCGTAGGCCTGGCGCAGCTGATTTTTGAGCACCTTACCCGTGGCGCTGACCGGCAGCGCATCGACAAATATCACCCGGTCCGGGATCTGCCATTTAGGCACCCGCTTCTCAAACCAGCTCAGCAGATCGGTCTCCTCCACTTCGCCCCCTTCCGCACGGACGCACAGCAGCACCGGCCGCTCGTCCCAGCGCGGATGGCGGGCGGCGATGGCCGCCGCGCTGCGCACCCCCGGATGCGCGATGGCGATATTCTCCAGCTCAACGGTGGAGATCCACTCGCCACCGGACTTGATAATATCCTTTGCCCGATCGCTGATCACCAGATAACCATTGGCGTCGAGCGTACCGATATCACCGGTATCAAACCAGCCTGCCGCGGTCAGGGCGCTCGCGTCCTGACCATAGTATTGCTCTACCACCCAGTGCCCTCTGACCTGCAGATACCCCTGGCTTTGACCATCCCGGGGCAACGGTTCGCCATCCACGTCCACCACCTGCAGTTCGATGCCGAAAATGGGCCGCCCCTGACCGGCGCGCTGCTTTTGCTGCTCCTGTGCCGGGAGCGCGTCATGTTTGCTCAACGGTGTGTTGATGGTGCCGATGGGCGATGTTTCGGTCATTCCCCAGGCGTGGGTCAGCGCAATGCCGTAATCACGCTGAAAGGCCTCGGCCATCGACGGCGGCAGCGCGGAGCCGCCGACCAGCGCACGTTTAAATTCAGGCAGCCGGACCTCTGTCCGGCGCATCGCCGCCAGCAAGCCGGCCCAGATCACCGGTACGCCAAACCCCACCGTCACCTTCTCGGCGGCCAGCAGCTGCAGCAGGCTGTCGCCATCGAGGTGCGGCCCCGGCAGCACCAGCCGCGCGCCGACCATGGCGGCGATAAACGGCGTCCCCCACGCGTTGACATGGAACATCGGCACCACCGGCAACAGGCTGTCCTTCGCCGATATGCCGGCGGCGTCCGGCTGGTTGCCGCTCAGGGCGTGCAGGACCAGCGAACGATGGGTGTTCAATACCCCTTTCGGCCGGCCGGTGGTTCCCGAGGTGTAACAGAGCGAAGCCGGAGTCAGTTCATTGAGCTGCGGCCAGCGATAGTCTGCCATCCCCTGCTGCAACAGATCGTCATAAAACAGCAATGAGGGCAGCTGGCTGAGCGCCGCTTCGCTGCGGGACTCCATCAGCACGACGTGTTTCACCGTCGGCAGCTGCGGCAGCAGCTGCGCTACCAGCGGCAAAAAGGTCTGGTCAAAAAACAGCACTTCATCGGCAGCGTCGTTGAGGATATACCGCAGATGGTCAACCGACAGCCGCGGATTGACGGTGTGCGTCACCCAGCCGCCGGAGGCGACGGCAAAATAGATCTCCAGATGGCGGCGGTTGTTCCATGC
>NZ_JAGRQY010000255.1:0-2111 GCF_018223905.1 Klebsiella sp. 28 | reverse complement strand
CTATTGATGTTCCGATGGTGCGAAGGCCGGACTCGAATATTTAATTAACTAGCTGTATTTTAATTGTTTTTACTTTTAAAAATGGATTAATGCCCCTTTTTATGCCCCCATTACAAGAGTAACAACCTAAATTTTACTAAAAAAGATATTTTTCAATGTAGGCACTCTGGTTCGGATCCGCTTACCGGACACGAACCTGAACATCAGAAATCTGAGATAACTTCAGATTAATCATCTTTAACATTTTTTGACCAATAAAATCTGTCATAAAGGCAGAGAAATTAATCTCTGCCTTTATTATTGTCACATAAAAAGTCTATTAATTAGAGTACATTGCTGACATCCATTAATATCGACAGCTTTTAAAAAATCTGTGTTACTAATCAAAACAGCATTACTAACACCTGAAAACTGGAGCTGAGCATACATACCTAAAACGGATTTTTTTTCGTAATACTGAGATCTTCCAATATAACTTTCACCAGCATTAGAACTTATAAATCGCTTCGTTCTTTCTTGTATCAATAAATTAGTTTGAAGAAAACTCAAAATATCCTGCTGCAATTGTTGGCTTTTGTTATGAAAATAACCTAACAATTGATCCTCTAAGGTACCAAGCTGAGTTTGAATATCATGAAAAATATAACCACCCCATTCACTCCCATCGAAATCAATAATACTACCATTGGAGAGTTGAGTAGCTTCTTCTAAACCTATCTCATTTTTAATATCTGTTATTCTTGCATCAATGCCAAGTTCATCAGCATCAAAAAAGTATAAAAATCTATATGCAATTTCTATACTGAAGTCATCTGTACCAGAAAGTTCTTTATACATAGTAACTAACTCAGCCCTTTCACGACTTTTGCCATCACCATTTAGATTATGTATAAAAATTAAGTTTCCATCATGATAGAAACAAACAGAAGGTAGTTTCGGCCCGTTTGGCTGAAAACCAAGTTTTTTATCTGGAATTCTTACTTGACTTAGTTCTTTTTCAAAGCGTTTATCAAACGGTGGAGGTAATTGACCAATTTTGAGATCTTGAAGTAGGAATCCATTAACTAAAAGAATTCTGCTAAGAAAAGCGACGTCATGCTGTCCTTCACAAAAGGCAACTATGACTCTATTATAAGATACACTCACAATTTTAGCCTCTAATATCAAGATCAATATTTTTTATCAAATAGCCAAATCTTTCGCCATCAGCCCTTTTCACGACTACTTTATCGTCAACTTTGCTTAACTGAAATCCAGTAATACAATCATTGTTATAATCGTTATTTAAAAAAGCTGTGATACATTCCCCCGAATGTGACGTAAGGAACACTTGCACATTGAAACGTTCTGCAAGTTGTTGCGTAAATTTAGTAAACTCCAATAGTAAACTATAATGAATCGCAGTTTCAAATTCATCAATAAAAAGTACACCATTGCGACACGCAGCAAAAGATAAGGCTATATAAAAGATGCGCTGAATACCCTCTCCATAAGAGGTAAGATCGAAACTTCTGTTAAAATCATATGCTGATTCTACGATAAACCTTTTGAGCTCCATGTCCTCAGTGAATCTGACATCTTTTATCGTTGGCTCAATTTTATTCATAAATTCAATAACCAGGCCGATAGCGGATTGTATATTTAAATCATCTGACTCTGAGTCAGTTACAGACGTTAAACTTGCACCTATACTTTTGTTATAATCAGTGAGCAAATCGTCTATATCGTAGAAATAAGGGCTTTTAAATGACGATGAACACAAATGCGAAACTTGATCAGCATTCCTTCTCATACGTTCATGAATAAAAGTATGGACTGTGTTATTTCTAAATTCTCCATCAATGCTAGACTTTAAGCTATAAGACGCTATATAGTCATCTTGTTTATCAATTGAAGAATCATCATATTTAATCATTTCAACAGTAACATTACTATCATCAAACACTCCTGATAAGATTATTTTATCTTGGAAAAGAGCATTCAACAATGTTGAACTCAAAGTACTGATTTTATTTTTTTGCCTAATAAGATTAAAATGCGATGATATATCATTACGCTGCGTCAATAAGTAAATCGCTTCAAGTAAAGAAGTTTTCCCAGCATTATTAAAC
>NZ_JAGRQY010000254.1:0-3699 GCF_018223905.1 Klebsiella sp. 28 | reverse complement strand
CAGAAATCGCGACAGCGGCGCTGCGGCAACGGCGGCACATCCCGGTATGCCCAGCCCCGCCAGGCCCAGCAGATACTGCGAGATGTTATCCGTGCCGCCCGCCCTAAAGGTTGCCGGGTAGGAATATTTGCGCCAGATACGGTAATACTGGGCGATCAGCCGATGGTTAAAGATATCGAGGAAATCCTCGGTGGCCTCGACGCCTTCCCGCCGTTGCGCAATGTCATCGCTATAGTGGGTCGGCAGCGGGGATTCCACGCCGTAGAGTCCCATAAAAGTCACGCGAACCGCCGGCGGACGGGGCGGTTCAGGATCGTCCATTCCACGGATTTCGCCAGCCGGAAAGCCCATCCCCGGATGCGGGCGAAAGCGTATGGGTTCATCACCTAATAGCCAGCCGCTGCCGATGATCGGCGCCTTCGGATGGTTCTTCTCCAGCAACTGGCAGAAGCGGTAAAAATTCATGTACGGCAACTGAGGCCGGAGCTGCGCCATCAGCCGGGCAGGCGCAGACTGTGATTCTCTTTCCACCGGATACATTTCCCTTCAGGTTGAACAATGAGCGTCAGCTGGTTGAACTGATTCATATCGGCATACAGTGCGAAAAAGCGGTTGAGCATATCGCCAAACAGGTGGACATCGCCCGCACCGGTAAATCCGCTACCGTCGAGCGTCACTTCGATATCCAGCCCGCGCAGCAGGAAACCCTGCTCGAAACGCTGAATTCGGTGATGGCTGACCGCCAGAATGGCGTCCAGACGGCGATTATTGAGCTCATCCTCCCGCCAGTTGTAGAGCGACAGCGTGCCGCGCAGCACCTCGGCGCTGCTCATCATGTTGAGAAAACGGGTGCCCAGATGGCTCATGACCCGCCAGTGGTAGCGGTCTTCCGCCGGGGGATAGGCCGGCAGCGTGGGCTTACAGAGATTGCGGACGGTAAGCGGCGTGGCTGATATCGACTCACAGCGATCCAGCAGCGTGCTCTGTAGCGCCCGGCGCGGCAGCTGGCCGTTAGTGCCGGTGATGCGCAAGGAGACCGTTTCCCGCGCCAGCTCCCGGTCAGCCTCCCATTGCTGTCCGCCGAGGATAAGCCAGGTATCGTGCATGCCGGTTACGCCCCGTTTTACGCGGGTGTGGTAGTAGCGCTCCGGCGCATGGCGACGCATCATTCCCCCCTGGTGACGAAAGCGGGTGAAAGGCACATAGCGTGCCTCCCCGGTGCGCCCGGAGCCGGTCACGCTGTCAACAGAATAGATTTCGGTATGCCCGTCCTGCAGGCGCTTCGGACGCAGGAGGTATTCGCTCTCCAGCCCGCTGATGGTCAACGGATCGGCCTCAAGGGTAAACAGGTTAATCACCGGCACACAGTGCAGGCGTAGGCTGCTTGCGCTGACGGGTAAATCACTTTGCCAGACCTCGCTGAACACCACCTCAAGCGTGAAATGCGATATCCCCGCCGGCAGGGTGATGTTTTCCAGGCCATTTAGCTGCACGAACATAAATTTTTCGCGAAAGGTGAAATACTCGAGCAGCAGCTGATAGCCGCTGAAAGCGCTCTCCCCTTTCGGCCATAAACGATCCTCCTCGCTGAATCCCCCCGGGGAAAAATAGCCGTCGAGGCTTACCCGCTCTGTCTGACCCGGCAGACGCAGGTACAGCGCGGCCTGGCGTCGGGTCAGCCACAGATGGAGGGCGCTGCCGGTAACAGCGTCTTCCCCCAGGTACAGCGCCAGGTGGCGGAGATCGGTCTGCGACCAGTCAGCCAGCTCGCTACAGGCGAATCGTAGTCGCAGGGCCGAACGTCCGTCCGGCTCCGCCGTCATCACCGCCTCCTCTATCGCCAGCGGGTTAAGCGTCAGATCGCGGGTGGTTCGGTACCGGCACACGGTATTTTTCGGCCCCAGTGGGCGGGAGCTAATCTCAAACCCGGCGGGCACCGTTTCCGCTATCTTCATCGCCGGCAGCGTTGGGGTCAGCGCCACGATCGATAGCGATGGAATAGTGCGCAAATAGTGCGGCCACAGCATGCTGACCAGCCCCTCGGTCAGCTCCGGCAGATCATCATCAATTTTTTCGCGCAAGCGACCTACGGAAAAGGCAAAGCCTTCAAACAGGCGCTCTACATAAGGGTCCGGCGTACCGGCTTTATCGAGATCCAGCATCGCCGCCCGATCGGGGTGAGCCTGCGCGAACGCTTTTGCCGCCTCGCGCAGGTAGCGCATTTCAGCATCAAAATATCGCAGGGTTAAATCGTCCATTATGAATATTCCCTTATTCGTCTACAGGGAGACACGCAGCATGGCTGCGCGGTCAGATTAGTTGGCCGTCGGGCGGCCATGAGCGAAGGAGGCCTGGCGTTGCAGGTCAACGCCAATCAGTGAGGGAGAAGGTTCAGTATCCCTCTTCGCGGGGTATATCGTCGGTCAGCGGAACACGTTCAGCAGACGCGCGCACGCTGAATATCGTCTCCGGTAGCGTAAAGTTTCGCAGCGCCAGCAGCGCCAGCGGTCCTTCCCCCGCCTCGGTACGCAGCGTGTAGTTCAGCAACAGACCATCCGGCGCTTTCCAGCTCAGGCTCCAGCTGCTGCTCGTTCCGGGATAAGCGCTGACCACCGCCTTATCCAGCAGACGGATCCACCCCCAGGCGCCCGGGAAATCGCCATACTGGCGGGTGCCCGCCCGGGTACTGATCCAGCTCAGACTGGCGCCCGGCGCTTCGGTGTCAGCGGGCCAGCTGAACCGCCGCCAGACCGGCATCTGGTTCATATAGACAAGTTTCTGACTGTCGATTACCAGCTCCGTCTGCATCACGCCGTCCGCCGTGCCGGGGCGAAGCGCAAAATGCAATCCCGCTTCGCCGTTGGCGAACGCGACGTCGGAGAGATGGCTCAGGGTATTCATCGCCTGCAGAAAGGCCGGGTTAAACGTCAGCCCCTGAGCATTGATACTGTCCGCCATCCAGCGGCTCCCCTCTTTATGCAGCACGCCGTTCAACCGGGTCTGCAGAAAGCGGGCGATGCGCCCGGTCTCGCTGTTGAGGTATTTTGCCAGCAGCGGCAGAGAGACTTCACTGCTGGTATTTTTAAAGGGGTAGCGACCGCCAAAAGCGCTATTCCAGTCCTCCACCACTGCGCTGCGCCACTGGGCGTTGAGGCTTTCCGCCGCCGGGGTCAGCACCTGCTGCCAGGCCTGTTCCATCGGGCGAACAAACAGCGTCTGCCCAAATCCACTCCACTCCTGGCCCAGCCCCGCCGCCACCAGGCTGCCGTAGTCGCGCGTTTCGGTTAAATCCACGGCCTTGCCCTGGAATACCGTCTGCGCAAGCAACCGGGTCATCGCCTGCGGATCGGTGGCGTTGGTGACCTGCTGCAGGCGCAGACGCACCTGGGTGACGCGGGTCAGGAAGGTCTGCAGGCTAAGACGGCTGGTGGGTGTCCCGCCGTCGCGATTGTCCAGCAGCGCCAGTACGGGCCCGAAGGTGGCATCCAGAGGACCGCGCGCGCCGGACCGTTGATCGATGACGGGCGAGTTATCACGGTTGAACAGCTGCCTGGCCGATTTGACCAGCGAATCGGCGATGGCTTCCCCGGTCTGGCCGGTTCGCCCCTGCACGCTCAGGGTGTTCATCAGCGCCACCAGCGGCGACCAGCTGACCCTGATGGCCGATGTGCGCCAGTCGCCGCTGGTGGCGCTGATGAA
>NZ_JAGRQY010000253.1:0-12184 GCF_018223905.1 Klebsiella sp. 28 | reverse complement strand
GTCTTACGATCTTATCGTGGCAGCGAACGTGATTCACGCCACCCGCCATATTGGCCGCACGCTCGATAATCTGCGCCCCCTGCTCAAGCCGGGCGGGCGCCTGCTGATGCGCGAAATCACCCAGCCAATGCGTCTGTTTGACTTCGTTTTCGGCCCGCTGGTTCTTCCGCTACAGGATCTCGACGCCCGCGAAGGTGAGTTATTCCTCACCACCGCTCAGTGGCAACAACAGTGCCGCCACGCCGGATTCAGCAAAGTGGCGTGGCTACCGCAGGATGGCAGCCCGACCGCCGGGATGAGCGAACATATCATTCTCGCCACGCTGCCCGGTCAGGCGGTTAGCGCCGTAACATTCACCGCGCCATCAGAACCCGTGTTGGGGCAGGCGCTGACGGATAACGGTGATTATCTCGCCGACTGGTCTGATTGCGCAGGTCAGCCCGAACGGTTTAACGCCCGCTGGCAGGAGGCCTGGCGTCTGCTTTCACAGCGTCATGGCGACGCTCTACCTGTGGAACCGCCCCCCGTCGCCGCCCCGGAGTGGCTGGGGAAGGTTCGCTTAAGCTGGCAAAACGAAGCCTTTTCCCGCGGTCAGATGCGCGTTGAAGCCCGTCATCCTGCTGGCGAGTGGCTGCCGCTATCGCCCGCCGCGCCTCTTCCTGCGCCGCAGACGCATTATCAATGGCGCTGGACGCCCCTCAACGTCGCCAGCATTGACCATCCGCTTACCTTTAGCTTCAGCGCCGGTACGCTTGCGCGCAGCGACGAGCTGGCGCAATACGGCATCATTCACGATCCGCACGCCTCTTCGCGACTGATGATTGTTGAGGAGAGCGAGGATACGCTGGCCTTAGCGGAGAAAGTGATAGCAGCGCTCACCGCCAGCGCAGCCGGATTGATTGTGGTTACTCGCCGCGCGTGGCGAGTCGAGGAAAATGAAGCACTCTCTGCATCCCATCACGCGCTATGGGCCTTGCTTCGCGTCGCGGCCAACGAACAGCCGGAACGGTTGCTTGCCGCCATCGATCTCGCCGAAAACACCCCGTGGGAAACGCTGCATCAAGGGTTGAGCGCAGTCTCACTATCACAGCGCTGGCTCGCCGCACGGGGTGACACCCTTTGGCTCCCTTCACTGGCGCCCAATACGGGATGCGCCGCTGAATTACCGGCAAACGTGTTTACCGGCGATAGCCGCTGGCATCTGGTGACCGGAGCGTTTGGCGGATTAGGCCGCCTTGCCGTGAACTGGCTCAGAGAAAAAGGGGCGCGACGCATCGCCCTGCTGGCGCCGCGCGTGGATGAGTCATGGCTACGCGACGTGGAGGGCGGGCAGACGCGCGTCTGCCGTTGTGATGTGGGCGATGCCGGGCAACTGGCCACGGTTCTTGACGATCTGGCGGCCAACGGCGGCATTGCCGGAGCGATTCATGCCGCTGGCGTATTGGCTGACGCGCCCTTGCAGGAGCTTGATGACCACCAGTTGGCTGCCGTTTTCGCGGTAAAAGCGCAGGCGGCAAGCCAGCTGTTGCAAACCCTGCGCAACCACGACGGACGCTATCTTATTCTCTACTCTTCCGCTGCCGCCACCCTCGGCGCGCCGGGTCAGAGCGCCCATGCGCTGGCCTGCGGCTACCTGGACGGGCTGGCCCAGCAGTTTTCCACCCTTGATGCGCCGAAAACGCTCTCTGTCGCCTGGGGCGCATGGGGAGAAAGCGGTCGGGCGGCCACGCCGGAAATGCTGGCGACGCTCGCCAGCCGAGGTATGGGCGCGTTAAGCGATGCCGAAGGCTGCTGGCACCTGGAACAGGCGGTGATGCGCGGCGCCCCGTGGCGACTGGCGATGCGCGTTTTTACCGACAAAATGCCCCCGTTACAACAGGCTCTGTTTAACATCAGCGCCACAGAAAAAGCCGCAACGCCGGTCATTCCTCCTGCTGATGACAACGCCTTTAACGGCAGCCTGAGCGATGAAACAGCGGTGATGGCATGGCTGAAAAAGCGGATTGCGGTTCAGCTAAGGCTGAGCGATCCGGCGTCACTGCATCCAAACCAGGATCTGTTGCAACTCGGCATGGACTCGCTGCTCTTCCTTGAACTCAGTAGCGATATTCAGCACTACCTGGGCGTACGCATCAATGCGGAACGGGCGTGGCAGGATCTGTCTCCTCATGGACTCACGCAGCTTATCTGTTCTAAGCCAGAGGCGACGCCTGCCGCTTCGCAGCCGGAAGTGTTGCGGCACGACGCCGACGAGCGTTATGCGCCCTTCCCTTTGACGCCCATTCAGCACGCCTACTGGCTGGGGCGAACCCACCTCATTGGCTATGGCGGCGTCGCCTGTCACGTCCTGTTTGAGTGGGATAAACGCCACGATGAGTTCAATCTCGCCATACTGGAGAAAGCATGGAACCAGCTCATCGCACGCCACGATATGTTGCGTATGGTGGTTGATGCCGACGGGCAGCAGCGAATCCTGGCGACAACGCCGGAGTATCACATCCCGCGTGACGATCTGCGCGCGCTTTCCCCGGAAGAACAGCGCATCGCGCTGGAAAAACGGCGGCATGAACTGAGCTATCGCGTTTTGCCTGCCGACCAGTGGCCTCTTTTTGAGCTGGTGGTCAGCGAAATCGACGATTGCCATTACCGTCTGCATATGAACCTCGACCTTTTGCAGTTTGATGTGCAGAGTTTTAAAGTCATGATGGACGACCTGGCGCAGGTCTGGCGCGGTGAAACGCTGGCGCCGCTCGCTATTACCTTCCGTGATTATGTGATGGCTGAACAGGCGCGCCGACAGACATCGGCATGGCACGATGCCTGGGATTACTGGCAGGAAAAACTGCCGCAACTGCCCTTAGCGCCAGAGCTGCCGGTGGTTGAGACGCCCCCGGAAACGCCACACTTCACCACCTTCAAATCGACGATCGGCAAGACAGAATGGCAGGCCGTGAAACAGAGCTGGCAGCAGCAAGGCGTCACACCGTCTGCCGCGCTGCTCACGCTGTTTGCCGCCACCCTTGAGCGCTGGAGCCGTACCACAACATTTACGCTGAACCTGACGTTCTTCAATCGCCAGCCGATCCATCCGCAAATCAACCAGTTGATTGGTGATTTTACCTCCGTCACGCTGGTTGATTTTAACTTCTCAGCGCCGGTGACGTTGCAAGAGCAGATGCAACAGACCCAACAGCGCCTCTGGCAAAACATGGCGCACAGTGAAATGAACGGTGTTGAGGTGATCCGTGAGCTGGGCCGCCTGCGCGGATCACAACGTCAACCGCTGATGCCGGTAGTGTTTACCAGTATGCTGGGGATGACGCTGGAAGGCATGACTATCGATCAGGCGATGAGCCATCTGTTCGGCGAACCCTGCTATGTATTCACGCAAACGCCGCAGGTCTGGCTGGATCATCAGGTCATGGAGAGCGACGGCGAGTTGATGTTTAGCTGGTACTGCATGGACAACGTGCTGGAACCCGGCGCTGCCGAGGCGATGTTTAATGACTATTGCGCCATCCTGCAAGCCGTCATCGCCGCCCCTGAAAGCCTGAAGACTCTCGCCAGCGGCATCGCCGGGCACATTCCCCGCCGACGCTGGCCGCTGAACGCGCAGGCGGACTACGACCTGCGGGATATTGAGCAGGCGACGCTCGAATACCCCGGCATCCGGCAGGCCAGAGCGGAAATAACCGAACAGGGCGCGTTGACGCTGGATATCGTGATGGCCGACGATCCGTCGCCATCAGCGGCGATGCCTGATGAGCACGAACTTACCCAACTGGCGCTGCCGTTGCCTGAGCAGGCGCAGCTTGATGAGCTGGAGGCGACCTGGCGCTGGCTGGAGGCGCGTGCGCTACAGGGGATCGCGGCTACGCTAAATCGTCACGGCCTGTTTACCACGCCGGAGATCGCCCATCGCTTTAGCGCAATAGTACAGGCGCTGTCCGCGCAAGCGTCTCACCAGCGTCTGCTGCGCCAGTGGCTACAGTGTCTGACGGAAAGAGAGTGGTTAATCCGCGAAGGTGAAAGCTGGCGCTGCCGCATTCCGCTCAGCGAGATTCCTGAGCCTCAGGAAGCGTGCCCGCAAAGCCAATGGAGCCAGGCGCTGGCGCAGTATCTGGAAACCTGCATCGCCCGGCACGACGCCCTCTTCTCCGGGCAGTGTTCTCCGCTGGAATTGCTGTTCAACGAGCAGCATCGCGTTACCGACGCGCTGTATCGCGACAACCCCGCCAGCGCCTGTCTGAATCGCTATACCGCGCAGATTGCCGCCTTGTGCAGCGCAGAACGGATTCTGGAGGTTGGCGCCGGAACCGCAGCCACTACCGCGCCGGTGCTGAAGGCCACGCGGAACACGCGGCAGTCGTACCACTTCACGGACGTCTCCGCGCAGTTCCTCAATGACGCCAGAGCCCGTTTCCATGATGAATCGCAGGTGTCTTATGCCTTGTTCGACATCAACCAGCCGCTGGATTTCACCGCCCACCCGGAGGCGGGTTACGACCTGATCGTTGCCGTCAATGTGCTCCACGACGCCAGCCATGTCGTCCAGACGTTGCGCAGATTAAAACTGTTGCTGAAAGCCGGCGGACGTTTGATGATCGTTGAAGCGACGGAGCGAAACAGCGTATTCCAGCTGGCGAGCGTGGGCTTTATTGAGGGATTAAGCGGATACCGCGATTTCCGCCGCCGGGATGAGAAACCGATGCTCACCCGCTCCGCATGGCAGGAGGTTCTCGTTCAGGCCGGGTTTGCAAACGAGCTGGCGTGGCCCGCGCAGGAATCGTCGCCGCTGCGCCAGCATCTGCTGGTGGCGCGTTCGCCTGGCGTAAATCGCCCGGATAAAAAAGCCGTGAGCCGCTATTTACAGCAGCGCTTTGGCACCGGTCTGCCCATTTTACAGATCCGGCAAAGAGAAGCGTTATTTACGCCGCTGCATGCCCCGTCTGATGCGCCGACTGAGCCAGCCAAACCCACGCCAGTTGCCGGGGGGAATCCGGCGCTGGAAAAACAGGTGGCTGAACTCTGGCAATCGCTGCTGTCTCGCCCCGTGGCAAGGCATCACGACTTTTTCGAACTGGGCGGCGACAGCCTGATGGCGACAAGGATGGTCGCGCAGCTAAACCGGAGAGGGATTGCCAGGGCTAACCTTCAGGATCTGTTCAGCCATTCGACGCTGAGCGACTTCTGCGCCCATCTACAGGCGGCTACGTCAGGAGAGGACAACCCGATACCCCTTTGCCAGGGCGACGGTGAGGAAACCCTGTTTGTCTTCCACGCTTCAGACGGCGATATCAGCGCCTGGCTGCCGCTCGCTAGCGCGTTGAACAGGCGCGTTTTCGGCCTGCAAGCAAAATCGCCGCAGCGCTTTGCCACGCTCGACCAGATGATCGATGAGTATGTCGGGTGCATCCGTCGTCAGCAGCCTCACGGCCCTTATGTGCTGGCGGGTTGGTCGTATGGCGCGTTTCTTGCGGCGGGCGCCGCACAGCGCCTGTACGCCAAAGGCGAGCAGGTTCGGATGGTGTTAATCGATCCCGTGTGCCGACAGGATTTCTGTTGCGAAAACCGGGCGGCCCTGCTGCGCCTGTTAGCCGAAGGACAAACGCCTCTGGCACTGCCCGAACATTTCGACCAGCAGACGCCCGACAGCCAGCTTGCCGACTTTATCAGCCTCGCTAAAACGGCCGGTATGGTGCCGCAAAACCTGACGCTGCAAGCGGCAGAAACGTGGCTCGACAACATCGCGCATCTGCTGCGTTTACTGACTGAGCATACGCCGGGCGAAAGCGTTCCGGTCCCCTGTCTCATGGTGTATGCCGCCGGGAGACCCGCGCGCTGGACGCCAGCAGAAACCGAGTGGCAGGGCTGGATAAACAACGCCGACGACGCTGTGATTGAAGCCAGCCACTGGCAAATCATGATGGAAGCCCCCCACGTTCAGGCTTGTGCGCAACACATTACGCGCTGGCTTTGCGCAACCTCAACGCAACCGGAGAACACGTTATGATGCCGTCCGCCTCCCCAAAACAACGCGTACTGATTGTGGGCGCCAAATTTGGCGAAATGTACCTGAATGCCTTTATGCAGCCCCCGGAGGGGCTGGAACTGGTCGGCCTGCTGGCGCAGGGAAGCGCCCGTTCAAGAGAGCTGGCTCATGCGTTTGGCATTCCGCTGTATACCTCGCCGGAACAGATAACCAGGATGCCGGATATCGCCTGTATTGTCGTGCGTTCGACCGTCGCCGGAGGAACCGGTACGCAGCTTGCCAGACACTTTCTGACGCGCGGCGTACACGTCATTCAGGAGCATCCCCTCCACCCGGATGACATCAGTTCCTTACAAACGCTGGCGCAGGAACAGGGCTGCTGCTATTGGGTAAACACGTTTTATCCGCATACGCGCGCGGGACGCACATGGCTTCGCGATGCGCAGCAGCTGCGTCGCTGCCTGGCTAAGACGCCGCCGGTAGTCCACGCCACCACCAGCCGACAGTTGCTCTACTCCACTCTGGATTTGTTGTTGCTGGCTCTGGGCGTTGATGCCGCCGCCGTGGAGTGCGACGTGGTTGGCAGCTTTAGCGATTTTCACTGTCTGAGACTCTTCTGGCCGGAGGGAGAAGCCTGCCTGCTGCTTCAGCGCTATCTCGATCCTGACGATCCAGATATGCATAGCCTTATCATGCACCGCCTGCTGCTGGGCTGGCCGGAAGGTCATCTTTCGCTGGAGGCGAGCTACGGCCCCGTCATCTGGTCATCCAGCCTGTTTGTCGCAGACCATCAGGAGAACGCCCACAGCCTCTACCGCAGACCGGAGATCCTGCGCGATCTGCCGGGTCTGACGCGCAGCGCGGCGCCCCTGAGCTGGCGCGACTGCTGCGAAACCGTCGGGCCGGAGGGCGTCAGCTGGTTGCTACACCAGTTGCGCAGCCATCTGGCGGGCGAACATCCACCAGCGGCCTGCCAAAGCGTACATCAGATCGCGTTATCACGTTTATGGCAGCAGATTTTACGTAAGACCGGCAATGCGGAGATCAGACGCCTGACGCCGCCGCACCACGACCGGTTAGCCGGTTTCTACAACGATGATGATAAGGAGGCGCTGTGACGCAATCTGCAATGTGCATCCCGCTGTGGCCCGCCCGAAACGGTAATACTGCGCATCTAGTCATGTGCCCTTTCGCTGGCGGCAGCAGTAGCGCGTTTCGCCACTGGCAAGCTGAGCAACTGGCTGATTGCGCGCTTTCTCTGGTGACCTGGCCGGGGCGCGATCGCCTTCGCCATCTGGAACCGCTCAGAAGCATTACACAACTGGCGGCACTGCTGGCGAACGAGCTGGAAGCATCCGTATCGCCTGACACGCCGCTTTTACTCGCCGGGCACAGCATGGGGGCACAGGTGGCGTTTGAAACCTGCCGACTTCTGGAGCAACGGGGGCTTGCGCCACAAGGACTGATTATTTCCGGGTGCCATGCCCCGCATCTGCATTCTGAACGCCAGCTCAGCCATCGCGATGATGCCGACTTTATCGCTGAGCTGATAGACATTGGCGGATGTTCTCCTGAACTGCGGGAAAACCAGGAATTAATGTCGCTGTTTCTTCCTCTTCTGCGCGCTGATTTTTACGCCACCGAGAGCTATCACTACGACTCGCCCGACGTCTGTCCGCCGCTGCGCACGCCTGCGCTGTTATTGTGCGGCAGCCACGATCGCGAAGCCTCCTGGCAGCAGGTCGATGCCTGGCGTCAGTGGCTGAGCCCCGTTACAGGCCCGGTGGTGATTGACGGCGATCATTTCTATCCCATTCAACAAGCCCGGTCCTTTTTTACGCAGATTGTCCGCCATTTTCCCCACGCATTTTCTGCAATGACCGCGTTGCAAAAACAGCCCAGTACTTCAGAAAGGTGACGCATGAATTCTTCCTTTGAATCTCTGATTGAACAGTATCCCTTACCCATTGCCGAACAGTTGCGCCACTGGGCGGCCCGTTATGCCTCGCGAATTGCCGTCGTTGATGCAAAGGGGTCGTTAACCTACAGCGCGCTTGATGCACAAGTTGACGAACTTGCCGCAGGTCTGTCATCACTGGGTTTGCGTTCGGGGGAGCATGTAATTGTGCAGCTTCCCAACGACAACGCGTTTGTTACCCTGCTGTTCGCCTTGTTAAGACTGGGCGTTATCCCCGTGCTGGCGATGCCCTCGCAACGGGCGCTGGATATCGACGCGCTGATTGAGCTGGCGCAACCCGTCGCTTACGTTATTCACGGGGAAAACCACGCAGAGCTGGCCCGACAGATGGCGCACAAACACGCCTGCTTGCGTCATGTTCTGGTCGCTGGAGAGACCGTGAGCGACGATTTTACGCCGCTCTTCTCCCTTCACGGTGAGCGACAGGCATGGCCGCAGCCTGATGTTTCCGCCACCGCGTTGTTGTTGCTCTCAGGCGGCACAACCGGCACGCCCAAACTCATCCCGCGCCGACATGCCGACTATAGCTATAACTTCAGCGCTTCTGCTGAACTGTGCGGCATCAGCCAACAGAGCGTGTATCTCGCCGTCCTCCCGGTGGCGCATAACTTTCCGCTGGCCTGCCCCGGTATTCTGGGAACGCTTGCCTGCGGCGGAAAAGTGGTGCTGACCGACAGCGCCAGCTGTGATGAGGTGATGCCTTTAATCGCGCAGGAAAGAGTGACTCACGTCGCCCTGGTTCCGGCGCTGGCGCAATTATGGGTGCAGGCCAGGGAGTGGGAAGACAGCGACCTTTCGTCGCTGCGCGTCATTCAGGCAGGCGGCGCCCGGCTCGACCCGACGCTTGCTGAGCAGGTTATCGCCACCTTTGACTGTACCCTGCAACAGGTTTTCGGTATGGCGGAAGGCCTGCTCTGTTTTACCCGGCTGGACGATCCGCATGCCACCATTCTCCACAGCCAGGGGCGCCCGTTGTCCCCTCTGGATGAAATCCGCATCGTTGATCAAGACGAGAACGACGTCGCGCCGGGCGAAACCGGGCAATTGTTAACGCGCGGCCCTTATACCATTTCGGGCTATTACCGCGCCCCTGCCCACAACGCGCAGGCCTTTACCGCGCAAGGGTTTTACCGCACAGGCGACAATGTCAGGCTGGATGAGGTGGGGAACCTGCACGTTGAGGGACGCATAAAAGAGCAGATCAACCGCGCCGGAGAAAAAATAGCCGCGGCTGAAGTGGAATCGGCACTGCTGCGTTTAGCGGAAGTGCAAGATTGCGCGGTGGTCGCCGCGCCGGACACGCTGCTTGGCGAGCGGATTTGCGCGTTTATCATCGCGCAGCAGGTGCCAACTGACTATCAGCAGTTGCGTCAACAACTGACCCGTATGGGGCTCAGCGCGTGGAAAATTCCTGACCAAATCGAGTTTCTGGACCACTGGCCGCTCACCGCCGTCGGCAAGATAGACAAAAAACGCCTGACGGCTCTCGCCGTCGACCGTTATCGCCATTCTGCCCAATAAGCGCAAACCGACCCGAAACAGGTTGAAATAAACCCGTTTCGGGTAGCACCACTATTAGAAATAGTTATCATTTTCAATTCACCATTGTCGGTATTTTTGGCGTTTCGCCGTCTTACAGGGACTCACAACAATGAAAATGACACGGCTTTATCCTCTGGCCTTGGGGGGATTATTGCTCCCCGCCATTGCTAATGCCCAAACTTCACAGCAAGACGAAAGCACGCTGGTGGTTACCGCCAGTAAACAATCTTCCCGCTCGGCATCAGCCAACAACGTCTCGTCTACTGTTGTCAGCGCGCCGGAATTAAGCGACGCCGGCGTCACCGCCAGCGACAAACTCCCCAGAGTCTTGCCCGGGCTCAATATTGAAAATAGCGGCAACATGCTTTTTTCGACGATCTCGCTACGCGGCGTCTCTTCAGCGCAGGACTTCTATAACCCCGCCGTCACCCTGTATGTCGATGGCGTCCCTCAGCTTTCCACCAACACCATCCAGGCGCTTACCGATGTGCAAAGCGTGGAGTTGCTGCGAGGCCCACAGGGAACGTTATATGGCAAAAGCGCTCAGGGCGGGATCATCAACATCGTCACCCAGCAGCCGGACAGCACGCCGCGCGGCTATATTGAAGGCGGCGTCAGTAGCCGCGACAGTTATCGAAGTAAGTTCAACCTGAGCGGCCCCATTCAGGATGGCCTGCTGTACGGCAGCGTCACCCTGTTACGCCAGGTTGATGACGGCGACATGATTAACCCCGCGACGGGAAGCGATGACTTAGGCGGCACCCGCGCCAGCATAGGGAATGTGAAACTGCGTCTGGCGCCGGACGATCAGCCCTGGGAAATGGGCTTTGCCGCCTCACGCGAATGTACCCGCGCCACCCAGGACGCCTATGTGGGATGGAATGATATTAAGGGCCGTAAGCTGTCGATCAGCGATGGTTCACCAGACCCGTACATGCGGCGCTGCACTGACAGCCAGACCCTGAGTGGGAAATACACCACCGATGACTGGGTTTTCAACCTGATCAGCGCCTGGCAGCAGCAGCATTATTCGCGCACCTTCCCTTCCGGTTCGTTAATCGTCAATATGCCTCAGCGCTGGAATCAGGATGTGCAGGAGCTGCGCGCCGCAACCCTGGGCGATGCGCGTACCGTTGATATGGTGTTTGGGCTGTACCGGCAGAACACCCGCGAGAAGTTAAATTCAGCCTACGACATGCCGACAATGCCTTATTTAAGCAGTACCGGCTATACCACCGCTGAAACGCTGGCCGCATACAGTGACCTGACCTGGCATTTAACCGATCGTTTTGATATCGGCGGCGGCGTGCGCTTCTCGCATGATAAATCCAGTACACAATATCACGGCAGCATGCTCGGCAACCCGTTTGGCGACCAGGGTAAGAGCAATGACGATCAGGTGCTCGGGCAGCTATCCGCAGGCTATATGCTGACCGATGACTGGAGAGTGTATACCCGTGTAGCCCAGGGATATAAACCTTCCGGGTACAACATCGTGCCTACTGCGGGTCTTGATGCCAAACCGTTCGTCGCCGAGAAATCCATCAACTATGAACTTGGCACCCGCTACGAAACCGCTGACGTCACGCTGCAAGCCGCGACGTTTTATACCCACACCAAAGACATGCAGCTTTACTCTGGCCCGGTCGGGATGCAGACATTAAGCAATGCGGGTAAAGCCGACGCCACCGGCGTTGAGCTTGAAGCGAAGTGGCGGTTTGCGCCAGGCTGGTCATGGGATATCAATGGCAACGTGATCCGTTCCGAATTCACCAATGACAGTGAGTTGTATCACGGTAACCGGGTGCCGTTCGTACCACGTTATGGCGCGGGAAGCAGCGTGAACGGCGTGATTGATACGCGCTATGGCGCACTGATGCCCCGACTGGCGGTTAATCTGGTCGGGCCGCATTATTTCGATGGCGACAACCAGTTGCGGCAAGGCACCTATGCCACCCTGGACAGCAGCCTGGGCTGGCAGGCGACTGAACGGATGAACATTTCCGTCTATGTCGATAACCTGTTCGACCGTCGTTACCGTACCTATGGCTACATGAACGGCAGCAGCGCCGTCGCGCAGGTCAATATGGGTCGCACCGTCGGTATCAATACGCGAATTGATTTCTTCTGATTATTGTAAAAGGGATACCGAAAAGGTATCCCTTTTACACCACTAGTTAAAACCAGTAACTCAGCAGAGTCGCAAAAAATATTAATCCATAGTGATTATTTAAACAATGAAATTGCGATTAGGACAAATAGATTTAACTTTCTCGTTCCTTTCTCTCCTTATACTAAAGAAATAATCATATCAAAATAAAAATTCACAACAGTGCAACATTAAAAATACAACCAACAAACAATCCTATATACAAGGCACATCTCCAGAATATAAAAGCACAGACAAACAACCTAAAAAAAACAACCCGAATTAATAAACCTTTACAATTACACACCCTCAACTCAAAACAATTTCGAAAACTCAAAGATTTCATCGGCAAAAACAGTCATTAACACATCTATTTTTTTGAAATTCTGTAGAGTAAAACTGATATAAAGCATTTATCATATTAACATATCAATAAGTGCAAACTTAAAAATCAAAAGTTAGGGTTCAGTAAAACCAATTCGCCACAAAAAAACCACCCCATACATATAAATTATTTTATAGG
>NZ_JAGRQY010000252.1:0-2294 GCF_018223905.1 Klebsiella sp. 28 | reverse complement strand
ACCGACTATTTGCAACAGTGCCGTAAGCTGCACCTCAAACCCCCGGATCAGGCTCTCCAGGCCATGCAGAAAGGCCTGCTCACCATCATCACTGTCCATAATCTGCAGCGCTTCCCGCAATAGCGGCGGCAGGTTTTCGTCCGGTGCTGCAGGGCGGTCGGTCAGGGCGGCAGTATGCTCCTGCTGCTCCAGTACGGCACCAAGGGTAAAATGACTGACCGCTGAAATCGCATATAACCCGTCGCGCAGTGAAAAGCCGTTTTCTGTCATAAAGCGTAACTGGGTTTCCACCGTATCATACTGTTTTTCATCAGGGCGGGTGCCGAGGTGCACTTTTGCCCCGTCACGGTAACGCAGCAGCGCCCGGCGGAAACTCATTGCATTATTGCGCAGAAATGACTGCCAGGATTCCCCCGCCGCAGGCAGTGAATAATCATGATGACGCGCCAGGATCTCCACCGCCAGCGCATCCAGTAACGCCCGTTTATTTTTCACATGCCAGTAAAGTGTCGGCTGTTCTATTCCCAGCTTCTGCGCCAGCTTGCGGGTCGTCAGCCCGTCAATCCCTGTCTCATTCAGCAGTTCCAGTGCCGCATCAATAACCGATTCTCTGTTCAGCCGTGCCATGACCGTCTCCTCCGATTTTCAGATTGACACTCTATCATTGATAGGGATATATTCCAACTCTATCAATGATAGGGAATTAACACAGGATCTGAAAAATGAATAAACCCGCTGTCATCGCGCTGGTGATTACACTGCTGGACGCGATGGGAATTGGTCTGATCATGCCGGTATTACCGTCACTGCTGCGGGAATATCTCCCGGAAGCGGATGTGGCAAACCATTACGGCATTCTGCTGGCGCTGTATGCGGTGATGCAGGTCTGTTTTGCTCCGCTGCTGGGCAGATGGTCAGATAAGCTGGGGCGCAGACCGGTGCTGCTGTTATCCCTGGCGGGTGCCGCGTTTGATTACACACTGCTGGCACTGTCCAATGTGCTGTGGATGTTGTATCTCGGGCGGATTATCTCCGGGATCACTGGTGCCACCGGCGCGGTTGCGGCTTCGGTAGTGGCGGACAGCACGGCGGTCAGCGAGCGTACCGCCTGGTTCGGCCGTCTCGGTGCGGCCTTTGGTGCCGGGCTGATTGCCGGGCCGGCTATCGGCGGACTGGCGGGGGATATCTCACCGCATCTGCCGTTTGTCATTGCGGCAATACTGAATGCCTGCACCTTTCTGATGGTCTTTTTTATCTTTAAACCGGCGGTACAGACAGAAGAAAAACCGGCGGAGCAGAAACAAGAAAGCGCAGGTATCAGCTTTATCACACTGCTTAAACCTCTGGCGCTGTTGCTGTTTGTCTTTTTTACCGCGCAGCTTATCGGGCAGATCCCGGCCACTGTCTGGGTATTGTTTACGGAGAGCCGCTTTGCCTGGGACAGCGCGGCGGTCGGTTTTTCACTGGCGGGACTCGGGGCGATGCATGCACTGTTTCAGGCGGTGGTTGCCGGGGCGCTGGCAAAACGGCTGAGTGAGAAAACCATTATTTTCGCCGGATTTATTGCCGATGCCACCGCGTTTTTACTGATGTCTGCTATCACTTCCGGATGGATGGTGTATCCGGTCCTGATCCTGCTGGCAGGCGGCGGAATTGCACTGCCTGCATTGCAGGGCATTATCTCTGCCGGGGCATCGGCGGCAAATCAGGGAAAACTACAGGGTGTGCTGGTCAGCCTGACCAATCTGACCGGCGTGGCGGGCCCGCTGCTGTTTGCTTTTATTTTCAGTCAGACACAGCAGAGTGCGGACGGTACGGTGTGGCTGATTGGCACGGCACTGTACGGTCTGCTGCTGGCAATCTGTCTGCTGATCAGAAAACCGGCACCGGTGGCGGCCACCTGCTGACCGGCGCTATACAGGCAGCGCTGTTGTGCGGTATGGTGGACGGCATTCGTGCTTATCGCCTGCCATGATAAGCCTCAGACACAGAGGAACCGTTATGAAATCACGCGCAGCAGTCGCCTTCGGGCCGGGTTTACCCCTTGAAATTGTTGAAATTGATGTGGCACCGCCGAAGAAAGGTGAAGTGCTGGTGAAAATCAGTCACACCGGGGTATGCCATACCGATGCCTACACGCTTTCCGGTGATGATCCGGAAGGTCTGTTCCCGGTGGTGCTCGGCCATGAAGGTGCCGGGGTGGTGGTTGAGGTCGGTGAGGGCGTGACCAGTGTGAAACGGGGTCTGACGCTCAGTGGAACGAAAACTCACGTTAAGGGATTTTGGTCATGAGA
>NZ_JAGRQY010000251.1:0-10364 GCF_018223905.1 Klebsiella sp. 28 | reverse complement strand
GGTTGTGAGAGGAGGGTTGCAGGTGGCAGTCGCGCTGTGGAACGGTCGTAAAAGGTGACGCCGCGCAGGATAGCGCTGTTTTTTTCAACACTTAGCGTAATGACGACACGCTGTCGCTTGCATGACCGCCGCCGACAGGTATAATCCAGAACGTTTCCGCATCCCCTTCAGTGCCGAAGTGGCGAAATCGGTAGACGCAGTTGATTCAAAATCAACCGTAGAAATACGTGCCGGTTCGAGTCCGGCCTTCGGCACCATTAACACTTCTTTTGACATTTCCTGAAGTCTACAAATCCAGAAAAAATCTTTAAAAACAAGCAAGTTACCGTATTTCATGGTCTTTGCTGGTCTCTTGTGGTCTACCCCCTTTTGGGGGCATAATCGGGGGCATGTCAATTCGATCAGGATTTGTGCCCCCAAAATGAAACTCAACGCTCGCCAGATAGAGACTGCAAAGCCGAAAGAGAAAGCCTATAAAATGGCTGATGGAGGCGGCTTGTATCTTGAAGTCTCCCCTAAAGGTTCCAAATACTGGCGCATGAAGTATCGCCGCCCGTCTGACAAAAAGGAAGATCGGCTCGCTTTTGGTGTATACCCGACGATCACTTTGGCTGAGGCTCGGGGTAAGCGCGATGCAGCAAAGAAATTGTTGTCTCAGGGCATTGACCCCAAAGTGGAGCAAAAGGGGGCACAAGCTGAAATTGAGGGGGCATATTTATTTGAAACTATCGCAAGGCAATGGCACGCAAGTAATCTAACTTGGAGCGAAGATCATAGCCGTCGCGTTCTGCTGACCCTTGAGCAGTATATTTTCCCCTCGATAGGTCAAATTGACGCTAGGACGTTGAGAACCAGCCAGCTTCTCAATCCGATCAAAGCTGTCGATACGGCAGGTAAACATGATGTTGCGCAGCGACTGATGCAGCGCGTAAACGCAATTATGCGTTTCGGTGTGCAGAATGACCTTCTTGAGTCAAATCCTGCCAGGGATATGGCTGGAGCGCTTTTAAGCGTTAAGGCGACCCATCACCCAGCGCTACCCCCAAAAAGAATCCCTGAGTTCCTTGAAAGATTATCACGCTATAAAGGGCGACTAATGACACGGCTTGCCGTTGAATTAACGCTACTCACATTTATTCGTTCAAGTGAGATGCGTTTTGCTCGCTGGAGTGAAGTTAACTTTGAACGAAGCGAGTGGACGATACCCGGAATTCGTAAGCCTATTCCCGGCGTAAAACACTCTGAGCGTGGGATGAAGATGAAAACTGAACATATTGTTCCGCTGAGCAAACAGGCATTTGATATTTTTAAACGTTTACATGCCTTGAGCGGTAAAGGTGAGGTGATATTTCCCAGCGATCATGACCCTAAAAAAGTAATGAGTGAAAATACAGTAAATAGCGCCTTACGTGTAATGGGATATGATACGAAAACGGAAGTATGTGGTCATGGATTTAGAACTATGGCGCGTGGTGCGCTAAGTGAGTCGAAACTATGGAATGATGACGCTATTGAAAGACAGTTAAGCCACGTTGAACGAAAAAACGTGAAAGGTTCATATATGCACACTTCTGAATATCTTGAAGAAAGAAGATTAATGCTGCAATGGTGGGCTGATTACATTGATGCTAACAAGAATGGATCTATCACACCATATGATTTTGCGCGTGTGCATGGAAAATAATTACCATTGTGTGGCTACGGAGAGATTTAAATGAATAACACACAATCTGATAATAATTTGTTTTATTTTAATAGGTTAACGTACATTACGCCACACGAAGTAGCGCTTGCTATGAATGGTTTTGACTATGATACCGAAAATGATGAATTGACTGAGATTCAATTAAAAGAGGTTATCAGATTAAGAAAGGCAATAACCAGAAATCTACAACTGATTAATGAATATAAAAACATATCCGCCACGCAAAAAGTGGAAGCGAACTTAGTATTAACTGCCGCTTATATCTTTCAGAGGGAAGATATTGTACCTGTGGAGATTAAGGAAAGAATTGAGAACGCATTGCAACAACAGGTAAAAAATAAAGGTTGGGGCGATATTTTAATGATGCTAGGAGGAAATGAATTATATGAAATTGGTAAAAAATTAAGGAGTAATGGCAGAGGGCAGTATAGAAAAGATGACGAGGATAATTATAGTTGTAAATTAATTTACCTGCTAATTGAATTACTTAAGAAACATGGAAAGGTAAATTATAGCGATAATAGTGTTATATATAATGATATTATTTCTTTTTGTAATGAAAATGAGATTCTATTGAAAGGAATTAAAAAAGCTACGTTTTATAAGAAAATAAAGTTGGGTAAAGACATTATAAAATACGGAGAGTGAATTTATTAATTACTTTCTGGATATCTCTCATTAGAAGGGGCTACAAGAGGCTCTAAGGGGCTATAGGGGGTAATACAGTGTAATACTGTGGTAATTCCTGAGTAATATGAATCGATAAAACGTAATAATACCTTTCAACGTATGATTTGTTTAATTTTTCATCCTATCTATATGAATTTTATTGATTTTATTTTTTGTGTATTTCCTTCTTCTTGTGTTCTTTCATATGAATATCGTTTCTTTTTTTCAGTGGAAATCATCACGTTTCAATAGAATCACCGTTTGTCTTAATAGATTCCATTATCACTAGAATGACTTTTTTTCAGTGTTTAAAGTCACCGTGAACTTAAGTAGAACACGGAGTAACAAGATGGAATATGCAAACAACCTTTCAGAGAATCAGACCCTTATCTCAGCAAAAGAGGTGTTAAGACGCGTTCAGCGTAGCAAGGCATGGCTTTACAAACAGCTTTCAAACAATACATTTCCCCGCCCGGTGAAAATAGGAACTCGTGCAATTTCATTTGTTGAAAGCGAAGTCGATCACTGGATTCAAGAGCAAATATATGCCTCTCGTGGTGAACGGCATGAAAATCACTAATAAAAAAGCCCGACAAAATGAGTTTGTGGGCTTAAAAATATTTTCGCTTACTGAAATTAGCATGGAATCTGAGAGAACGTCTATTCGCTTCTCTATTCAGCTTACTTGCTCTGGCTTATTTCTCCTGCGCTGCCGGCGTTTAATCTCGCCTTTTACAGCGGTAACAATAAATTGCGCTTTCGTTTCCCCATCTTCAAGGTTGCTTTCTAATTCTGCAACTACATCATGTGGGAAACGAGCATTAAGTTGCTGCGACTTGTTGTTAGTTGAACCCGTTGCCATTACTGGATCTCCTTGCGTTAGGTGCGATTCAGTATACGCAAAAAAAATGATAATAAAAGGCTTGAAGTGCGATTCACTTAAGGGTAGCTTTAAAAGTGAAGGTGCGATTCACCTTGTGAGTGCGAAGCCCGACAGTGCAGCAACACTAACCGGGCTTCTGACCAAACCGCTATATGAGGCAACGAAGATGGCTAAACAGAAGTGTACCTGGTTATTCGCGGCGATCAACCGCAGTCAACGCAATGCCCGCCCTGTGATGTTAAGGATTACCGCAGATAACGAGCGCTCAGCGCGGCGCAGACTTGCCCCGGACTACGTGCTGAGTTTTGCCGGTCGCATTCCCTGCGGAGGTGAACATGCGTAATTATCCGCAACCCGGCGAACGCTGGCAGCATGAGCGTGGCTGGACTGTCACGATTATCAGATTAACTGAAGCCTCGCCCTCCGTGGCGCTGGTTAACCCTGAATTCAGCTGTGAAGTGCTGATTCGTCATGACAGCGACAATAAGCTTTCTTCCTGCCCTCTGGCATGGTTTGAGCAGCGGTATACGCGCCTGTTTAATGCCCCGCTCTTTAAACCTTCGCCAGCTCCCGCGGGGGGTAGCGGCTCTGGCTCGCTGACGCTGCATCCGTCGGTGGTATTTACCCGCTGGCGGGAGCGCAGCATACGGCGTTCTGCTGAACCTGACGACAGTCACTATTCAAAGTTTCTCTGACAAAACACCGCTGAAAACGGAGTAATCCACGATGAATATTTCAAACGGGCACAACGGTGCTCAGGGCAACGCTTTGCCTGAAAAACACAATAGCGGTGCTTTTGCGTATGGGTTGTCAGAGGACGGTTTCGGAAAGCTGGCCCGCGTCAGAAAGGCCTGCGACATGTTGCAGCTTCTCTTTTCTGAATACCCCTCGCAGGGCGGAACGCTGGATGCAGGATGTGCGCCAGGCATCGCTGCGCTGATGGAGTACCTGCGGGCAGATTTGACGGATATTGCGCACAGTTGCGAACTGATTGAAGGAGGCACCCAATGAACCAGCCGCAGGTTTCTATTTTTCCGGCAGAAATGACCACTGCGCTTTACCGGCGGGCTATTGCATCGGCCTGGCGCCAGAAAGCGCTGACCGAAACCGGCTGCGATCACTATGGTCCGCACAGCCTGACGGTTGAACGTATTGAAATGGCCATTGCCCTGCATATCGAGTGTGCACTGATTAACGAATATGGCGAAGCACAGGGAGCAGCGGCTGCACTGGCGCTGCTGACTGACATGCTGGAGCCATCATTGCTGACCGCGCCACCGGTACTGACTGTGCGCGGTTGTGAAGTGATGTCGGAGCTGTACCGCACACTTCCGGCAGCATTTGATGACTTCTGCAGCTCGGGTGTATCGCTGTATCAGGGGGAAGTATGACAACACAGACGGTTACGCAGATTTCAGCCGCAGCGAGGGGAAAATGGCCCGTCATTCTGCAGATGCTGCGTATTGATGTACCTGAAAACGGCAGGCACGGTCCCTGCCCGAAATGTGGGGGCAAGGATCGCTTCCGCCTCGATGACCTCGACGGGCGCGGGACGTGGATTTGCAGCCAGTGCGGCAATGGTGATGGTCTGGATCTGGTTAAGCTCATAACCGGTTACGGCGTCAGAAAGGCAGCGCAGGAGGTGGCGCAGGTGCTTAATGTGCCGGATGTGCAGGAACTGCCCGTTAAGCCCGCTAGGCAAAAAGCCCCTAAACGCGATATGAGCCTTACCGTGGCGGCCTTGATGAAAGAGAGTCACACGGGAGAAAGCCCCTATCTGACCGGAAAAGGGTTCGCCGGGTACCCGGCCTCCCTGACCGGGAGCGTGCAGCATATCAGCGGTAAGGATTTCCCTGCCGGTTCCCTGCTGTTACCGCTCACGACGAACGCCGGAGCCGTGACCGGTGCACAGCTTATCGCCCCGACGGGTGAAAAAAGCATACTGCCCGGCAGCACGATGAAAGGCGCATTTGTGGCGCTCAGCCCGTTACCGTCTGAACCGCCGGTACAGGTGGTGATTACCGAAGGTTACGCCACTGCGCTGACGGTAAGCCAGATCACCGCCGGATGTGTAGTGGCTGCCATATCTGCGGGCAACCTGCCCAATGTCGCACAGGCGCTTCGGGCACGCTGGCCTGAGGTAAAAATTATCATCGCCGGTGATAACGATTTTCAGGACGGGGGCGAGAATCCCGGCAGATCCTTTGCTGAACGGGCGGCAAAATCAGTCGGTGGCTGGGTGACGCTGCCACCGGGAGAAATTAAAGCTGACTGGAATGACTTCCACCGTGAGCACGGTATTACACGTGCCCGTGAAGCCTTTCGTAACGGTCTTGTACTGTGCGGAGAAGGCCGCACGCAGCTGCCGCACGGGTTCCGTCTTACCCAGGAATATCTCTGGTATGAAAAACAGGTACAGCGCAACGGTGAGACGGAGATCCAGAACGTCAAAATATGCAACCCGTTGCGCGTGACGGCAATCACCTGCGATGCCGATGGCGGTAATTTCGGGCGACTGCTGGAGTGGGAAGATACATGGGGAGAGCGCCGCCGCTGGGCGATGCCGATGGAAATGCTCAGTGGTAGCGGTGAGGAACTACGCCGGGTACTGCTGGTTAACGGGCTGTCCTATATCAGCACCACCGGTGAGGCCCGTGCCCGCCTGATGGAATATATCTCGCTGTGTAAACCGGAACGCCGCGTGACCTGCGTCAGCCGCACTGGCTGGCATGGTCAGGTTTACGTCCTGCAGGATGAGGTCAGCGGTGAAGGTGCAGAGGGTGTCATTCTCCAGACCACTTCCGTGCAGGGGCGCGATTTCCGTGTGTCAGGTACAACGGAGGAATGGCGGGAGCACGTTTCCCGTTACTGCACCGGTAACTCCCGCGTGGCGTTTGCCGTCAGTCTGGCCTTTGCTGCACCCCTGTTACGGCTGGTTGGGATGGACGGCGGCGGCTACCACCTCAAGGGGGAATCGACTGACGGTAAGACCACCACCATGAAAGCGGCAACCTCCGTTTGTGGCGGGCCTGATTACTGGCAAACGTGGCGGGCAACCGGCAACGCGCTGGAGGGATGCGCCAGCCGCCGCAACGATGCCGCCATGATGCTTGATGAGATCCGGGAGGTGGACGGACGCGAGGCGGGTAATATCGCCTACATGCTGGCAAACGGTCAGGGCAAGGGCCGTGCCGGTACGGACGGTGAGCTGCGCACCCGTAAGCAGTGGCGGCTGCTGTTCTTTTCAACCGGCGAGCTGTCACTGACCGAACATGCGGCAAAAGCCGGTGAGCGTACCTTTGCCGGGATGGAAGTCAGGATGATCCAGATCCCCAGCGATTCCGGGAAATTTGGCGTATTTGAGGAGCTGCACGGCTTCGACAGCGGCAAGGCTCTGGCGGAACATCTGGAGTGGGCCACGTCCAGCTACTACGGTTCGCCGTTCAGGGAGTGGCTGAAAGCCCTGACCGCTGACCTTAACGGGCTGACGGCACAGGCAAAGTCACTGATGAAGGAATATACAGCCGCCCTGACCCCGAAAGATGCGGGTAATCAGGTAGGCCGGGCTGTGAACCGCTTTGCACTGGTGGCGATGGCGGGCGAGCTGGCAACCCGGCTGGGTATCACCGGCTGGCCTGAGGGTGAAGCGCTGCGGGCAACCCGCGTCTGCCTGAACGCATGGCTGAAAGATCGCGGGCACACCGCCAATCAGGAAGATATTGCCGCACTGGAGCAGGTACGCAGCTTCTTTACCGCGAATCAGTACAGCCGCTTTGCTGACTGGCACGACGAACGTAACCGCCCCGGCAATATGGTGGGCTGGCGCAGGGTGGAGAAAGGCAGTACCGCGCAGGGCACGGAGGCCGTCACCACGTTCTACGTCATGCCGTCCGGCTGGAAAGAAATCTGCCGGGGATTTGACCCGCGCAAGGTGGCGCGTCTGTGCGCGGATCGTGGATACCTGCTGCCCTCCACCGATGGCAAGCTGCAGACAACCATTCGCCCACCAGAGATGAATCCCCGCAGGCTCTATGTCTTCAACAGCGAGGTGCCGGGTTAAGGCTTTGCGTGAGTCTTATTTATTAAGGGTAACAGGTGAAACAGGTGGAACACCCGTATTTTACAAGGGCTAAACCTGTTTCACCTTCTGAAATAGTGAGGTGGAACAGGTGGAACACCAGCCGATCCGTTGTTCCACCTTGTTACCTGCGATGTTCCACCTGTGATGCGCATATAAATGTTTTACAAAACAATGGTGTAACACCTGTTCCACCTGTTCCACCGCATCCGGGACATAAAGCAGGCTGAAACAGAGGCATTTTTATCTGGCTGGCTGTCATGGCCGCGTCTGAATAACCGCAAACGCCCGTTGTGCCAGCCACCACACACTGAGCGTCGATAGTGCGCTTGTGTCAGTCACGACACAATTGACGTAACGAACCAACCCGGCAGGAGAAGTCATGAACAACACCGCAGAGAATAACAACCTTTCCACTTTTCCGGCTGTAACGCAGCAGGCAATGGAAACCCTGAACACAGCCAGAAGCGCATGGCTTGAAGCACGTCGTCGGCAGAAAGCGGCAGAGGATAATATTGCAACTATCCGCCAGCGCCGTGCTGAAATGGAAGCCACGACGAACGCACTGAATGATGAGTGGCGCACGCTGTTTCGTGAAAGTCAGGGCGTAGTCTCAAAGGAAATGAAAAAACTGCGCACGGAAATTGCGCTGGGACGAGAAACGCTTGAGGATTTTGATGAGCTGCTGGCGGCTCAGGAGAGCGAAAATGCACTTTTGCCACAGGAGACTGCGGAATTAGCCGGAAAGTATATCCACGCGCACGAGGCACTTGTGGGTATTCGCGCAAAACAAATCTGGGAAGATTTTATGCAATCGCATGGTAAGGCTCTCATCCAGACATTGAGCCTGCTCAAATCTACAATGGGCCGCGAAGCCAGCGCAGTTGTCGGTGTGGTACATTCAGTTAATGACCCGGACACACTGCTGAAAGACTTTATTCACAAACGTATCACCAAACCGGCTCTTGCTAACACTGCGATGCCGGAACAGGACCCTGTGTTTAAACTGGCGGGTGTTGCGCCGGATTACGCGGCTTGTATCGATTTAAGCAAAACCCCGTCACCGGCGGCCCTTCATAAAATGAAGATCCGTCATGAACGTGAAAAACAGCAGAAACGTAACCGTGATATGGAGAGTATCTGATGGCGCTTAAATGTCCCGAATGCGGCACTACGGCACACGCCAGAACATCAGCCTATGAAGCACCATCGGTTAAACGCTCATGGTATCAGTGCCAGAATCTCGAATGTTCCTGCACATTTACTGCACTGGAAAGTGTGGATACGATAATTATGAAACCCCGGCGCAATGAACAGGAATCAGATGAACCGGAAAACCATGAAAAACAAAAGAAAACGCTCAATCGTTATGGCTATGGCTCTGCATCAAAACTGTCAAACCGCCAGCAAATCCCTGTCTGATTAGAAAGAACGCCCACGCAATCCCGGTCCAGTACCGGGATTTTTTATACCTTTTTCCTGGCTGGCCTGAGAACGCATGAGTGCATGTCTATGCTGCATGAAAACGCATGAGTCTCATGCAGCATTTTTGACGCGAAAGCCCTTGTATGGCGGCTCCTGAGACGATTTACGAGGTGCATGAAAACCATTCTGTTAAGTGAAGCGGGCAGGCGGGCGGGGCAGTGCGCGCTTAGTTTCAAAACATGAAGTTGTTGATTGCTGAGGTATCAAGTAAAGTTGCATTCTATAGTTCCTACACCATTGAGGTGACATATGAATGTCGAGCAAATTCGCCCGCGCATTAGCAAAAATTTGAAAAATTTATTTCTAGATCCTAATAACTACCGTTTTGTTGACAATGACCAGCACAAGCCAGTCTCAGAAAAGGACATGCTAGATCCAACAATTCAGCGTAGGACTCGCTTTTTTATAGAAGGAAATAGACAAGAGAATATTAAAGATCTAATAGCAAGTTTTAAAGCTAATGGATACTTAGATGTTGATGTTATTCAAGTAAAGGATTTAGGAGATAACAATTATTTAGTCCTTGAAGGAAATCGTCGTGTAACGGCGCTGAAAGCATTGCAGGAAGCACATGAAAAGGGTTTTGATATTGGAAAACTAGACCCATCTATTTTTAGAAGTGTGCCTTTCGAAATCCATAATAATCAAGATGTTGAAAAACATCTGATTGTGATGGGATTGAAGCATATAAGTGGCAATAAAAAGTGGTCAACATTCAACCAATCCAAACTGCTTTATGATTTTTTAAAACCATATGAAGACAAAACTCGAGATGAGTATGTTGAAAAAGAAGATGAGCTAGTTAGTTCGCTCGGTATTTCTAAAACTCGTCTTCGCTCTATGCTTAGAGTTTATAATCTAATTTCCTTATATAAAACAAGTGAGTATGGTGAGCAATTCGAACCAAGTATGTTTGGTATTTTTGAAGAAATAATCAAAAAGCCTGTAATCAAATCTTGGTTAGACTGGAGTGATAACGGTTATTATGCTCGAAATTTAGTGAATCTTGATAGGCTTTTTTCGTGGATCTCTAAAACAGATGAATACCTTGAGAAAAATGAGCTAGAAGATGACATTGAAGAGGAAAGTAATGGTGAATACGTTGAGCTAGATCCAATAATTACTAAATCTCTTGAGATACGAGATCTTGCTCTGTTCATCAATAATGAAAAAGCCTTGAAGGTAATGGAGGATGAGCGTAGCCTTGCAAGAGGATTAGCTGCGAGCGGTTCAGTAAATCAGCAAAACTATAAAAATGCTTTAAGCAAGCTTGAAGACTCCTTGAAGGATTTAAATTTATATAGTAGCCTCATAAACCAAGAAGATTTGCGCTTATTAGATGATGCAAAAGAAAAACTAACACAAATAATGCCAAAACAGACGGCTATAAATATCGAAGGAGGAAACTATACAACTAATTTTGAGTATGGAGTAAAAAAACACTTTAAATCTATTCATATCAAAAAATATAAATTCTTTAAAAATTTCTCATTGGATAATTTCAATAAGATTAATATCATTGCTGGGTTTAATAATGCTGGGAA
>NZ_JAGRQY010000250.1:0-4390 GCF_018223905.1 Klebsiella sp. 28 | reverse complement strand
AATACATTCCTTTTGTTGGTGTTTGCTTTACGGCATTTCCGGTAATGATGTTAGCAATGAGTTTCCAGCATGTTGCAGGTTCCATTTATTATACTTTGAATTTTTTAACTTTTTTTATTTCTATGCGATATTTAACAAACGTTAGCGTGAAGTAAAAAATATTTACGAGCTATGAATAAAGGGGAATAACATGATTAGACTTTTTCTTTCCCAACCCCGTGTGTTCTTTATTTTTATTTTTTTCTTGATATCTCAAGCAAAGGCAGGCTCACTCGATGTCGGTGTTTATTATTATCCTGGCTGGAACAAGCCAGGGGTTGAGGTTTGGGAGCCAATAAAAAAATACCCTGAAAGAGAACCAATACTTGGTTGGTATCAAGATGGTGATGACAATATCATACAAAAACAATTAGCATGGATGGAGAAATATGGGGTCACTTATATTGCTTATGACTGGTATTGGGATGAAAATACCGGTGTTAAAAATAGAACGTTTGCTATTGATGCCTATTTAAGGAATTCACAAGCCACTAATGTAAAGTTTGCATTATTGTGGGCAAACCATACGAACACTCCAAAAAACAGTAAAGAGTTTGATAATATAGTTAATTACTGGATAGATAATTATTTTAAGAGTAGTAAGTATTTTACGATAAATCGTCGCCCGGTTGTGTTTGTTTTTTCACCTCAACGACTTGAGATGGATGGACATAAATTTAATATGGATGTACCATCCTTGTTAAAAAGAGCGAGGTTGCTAGGAAATAAGAAAGGCTTGAAAGATATATATTTTGTGGCATCGACTGGATATGATGAAAATAATAATCTAATCTATAAATATCCACCAAACAGTTATGATGCTGTTAGTGCATATAATTATCATATTGGCATTAGTAATGGTATCCCTAAAAAGAATTCATATAGTTACCAAGAGCTTATCGCGGGATATAAGTATACATGGAATAAAATTCTTAGCGATAGTGATTTGCCATATATTATACCTGTATCGTCGGGATGGGATAGGAGACCTTGGGGAGGCAGTATTCCTCCTGAGCATGATATGTCATATGGCAATCCTAAGGAATTCGGAAATATGTTAAGTGAGGCAAAAGAAGAAATAAAACTTCACCAAGATAAGGCATTAAATAATATAATTATTTGCTGCTGGAATGAATACGGTGAAGGATCCTACATTGAGCCTTCGAAAAAATATGGGTTTAAATTTCTAGATGAAATTCAGAAAAATAAAAACTTCTAAACTTATAATTAAATGAGGGGATAATGAATAAAGTCTTGTTTATATGTGTGGTTTATGCAACTCAACCAGAAAAGACAATTACACTCAATAGCCTTGCAAATATTAAATTCGAAAAAAATAATATTATTGCAAGTTTTGCTATTTGGGATAATTCTCAAGAAGGATATGAGAGTGAAGCAGTAAAAACAATGCTAAAAAATCATCAAGTAGATGTTTATCATTATGGGGTAAATGAGAGATTATCTAAAGTTTACAATCAATTAATTGCAAAGTATAAAAGCAGTAATGATTGGGTCGTTATATTAGATGATGATTCTGTCATTGATGATGAATATATACAAGGAGTTCTCAATTTTATTGAAGCATGTTCAAAAAATAAAGCATTAATAGTGGCATTTCCTAAGATATATAATAATAACATCATGATTTCTCCTGGTTATATCAAAGGTGTTCGAGGTTATTTAATACAAGACATACAGCACGGCATGGTAAGCAAGAAGAATATTGTTGCTATGATGAGCGGAACAGTTATCTCTCTTGAATCAAATGTTGAATTGCCTAGATTCGATGAACGTTTGAGTTTTTACGGGGTAGATACGAAGTTTTTCTTGGATATAGATGATGTAAATGGTGGAAAGTATATTTTACCTTCGCTTTTAGAACATAATTCTGCGTTGCGTAATCCGGCAATTAAAAATACAGAATATTGTGCAAGATTGATTAATCTTTTCTCAGCAAGAAAAGTTATTTTTGAAAATGTACCTTTTAATCAGATTAGACTTTTTATATACAAGCTATTAGTAACAATTAAATTGATGATAACTAGAAGAAGTCTTGTTTATTTAAAGTTACTTTTCGCATAAGTTAAATAAAAGATATTTAGAGGTTATATGCAACGTATTTTATGTGTGCATCAAGGCGCAGAGTTATATGGCTCAGACAGAAGTTTTGCCAGTGCGGTCAATGGGTTGAAAAAAACAAATAAGGTTGATGTTGTTTTGCCTTTCAATGGTGAACTTGTCGAGTATCTCGATAAAAACAATGGGCAAATATGGTTTAATAGCAATGGTATTTTGCGTAAAAAAGATGTAAAAAAAACACTAAATTTTTTATTTAATACAGTGAGGGGCGTGAAATACTATTTGCACCTTTACAAAAGGTATGATGTTATATATATAAATACTGTAGTTATGCTTTCAGCCCTCGTCGCTGCTATGTTTTATCGATTTTGTTCAAAAAAGAAAATATTTTGTCATGTCCGTGAAATACCTACGGGTAGGCAACTATCATTCTTTAAATTGCTTTTCAAGATAATAGGTGTAAGGTTAATTTATAATTCGGTTGCTACATATAAGGCATTTAATTTACCCGGTGATGTTGTATACAATGGTGTCCCTGATCCTACTCGAGAATTTGACGAAAAAAATATACAATACGATGCCTATAACATTAAATTGCTTCTCATAGGCCGAATCAACACATGGAAAGGTCATCAACTTCTCATTGATTCTTTAATAAATGCTGATGAGCATTCTAAAGGGGAGCTCCCATTCCAATTAAGAATCGTAGGTAGCGCTTTTGAAGGTTATGAATTCTTATTAGATGAATTAAAAACGAAAATCAACGACAATAATTTACAAAACAATGTCAAATTTTATGAATTTGCGAAGAATCCATCTGAACATTTTTCATGGGCAAATTATATTATTGTACCATCATCTAAGCCGGAACCATTTGGACGTGTCGCAGTAGAAGCATTTGCTATGCAGAGACCAGTGATCGCTGCAAATCATGGCGGGTTATCTGAGATAGTTACTCATGGTTGTGATGGCTTTCTTTTTCTTCCAAATAATGTAGATGAGTTGGTAGAGACTTTATTATCTCTTACTAATATAACAGAACCTGAATACCAGACTCTATCAAATAATGCTAGAGCAAAGTACGAAGCATTGTTTTCGGAAAGCAAATATCAATATAACCTTATCAATATTATATTAGGGAAAAATAAATGAAAGAATTGATTATCACAGGTATTCGTGGGGTCCCTGCAGCGCATGGAGGGTTCGAGACATTTGCTGAAAATCTTGCATTGTATTTGGTGGCTAAAGGATGGAAGGTTTCTGTATATTGCCAAGAAGAGGAAGGTGATTTTTATATTGATTCATGGAAGGGTATAGAAAGAATTCATATCCCTGTTAAGAATAAAGGTGCCCTTGGAACGATAATTTTTGATTACAAATCTGTTATCCATTCGTTGAAAACAAAAGGATTAATCTTAACCCTTGGGTATAATACTGCATTGTTCAATCTATTTTATGTTATCTCAAAACGTAAAAATGTTATTAACATGGATGGGATTGAATGGAAAAGAGATAAATGGGGAGCAATAGCAAAAACATGGTTTTGGATGAATGAGAGGTTTGGTTGCTGGTTTGGTGACCATTTAATAGCCGATCATCCTAAGATTAAAGAGCACCTAGCAACCCGTGTGAGTAAAGATAAAATAACGATGATTCCATATGGTGCATATTCTATTACAAGAGATAATGCAGATAAAAGTGTTTTAGAAAAGTATAATTTAATTGAAAAAAAATACTTTTTAGTAATCGCTAGAGCTGAGCCTGAAAATTCTATTTTAGAAATTGTTAAGGGTTTTTGCTTTAACAGTAAAAGAACTGAAAAATTAGTTATCTTGGGTAATTATGATTTTCAACAAAATGATTATCATAAAAGAGTTAAAGAGGCAGCAAATGAAAATGTTCTTTTTTTAGGGGCAATATATGATTCATTAGCGGTATCTTCGCTTAGGTATTTTGCACTTGCATATGTGCATGGTCATACTGTCGGAGGTACTAATCCTTCATTAGTTGAGTCCATTGGTTGTGGAAATGCAATAATAGCTCATGATAATAAGTTTAACCGATGGGTAATTGCGGAAAGTGGTGTCTTTTTCAAATCTGATGAAGAATGTGCTACCCGAATGGATTTTATTTCTTCTAATGAAAATATTCGTATTGATTTAGAGAATAAAGCTAAAGTTATTTTTGATGAAAGATTTACGTGGGATTTAATTTTATCTCAATATGAAACATTATTAGGCGATTGGTTATAAATCTTAGTGTTGTATTATGA
>NZ_JAGRQY010000025.1:0-4831 GCF_018223905.1 Klebsiella sp. 28 | reverse complement strand
CTCTTTCAGAGTCAACCCGTTTTTTCAGGATTTTTCTCTGCAACCGAACCGGCTGTTTGTGTGAAGTGATTCACATCCGCCGTGTCGATGGAGGCGCATTATAGGGAGCTCTCCGGGAATGACAAGCGGAAAAATACAATTTTATTTCAACCGCTCATCTTTTAAACGCAACGCTTATTTTTGCTGCTTTTTAATCGCCGCCGGCAGCTCTGCCAGGCTATTTAGCACCCAATCCGCCGCTTTTTCCGCTTCTTCAGTCAGGGGTTTACCGGTGCGCACCAGTACTTTAGTCCCGACATCCGCAGCCGCTGCCGCCTGCATATCTTCCAGTTTGTCCCCTACCATATAAGAAGCAGCCATATCGATATGCAGATAGTCGCGGGCGGAAATCAGCATCCCCGGATGCGGTTTACGACAATCACAGGTCTGACGGTACTCCTCAACCGCCCCCTGCGGGTGATGCGGGCAATAGTAGATACCGTCGAGGTCGACGCCGCGGTCTGCCAGAGACCAGTCCATCCATTCGGTCAGCGTTTCAAACTGGGCTTCGGTAAATTTACCGCGGGCAATACCGGACTGGTTAGTGACCAGCACCAGCGCGTAGCCCATCTCTTTTAGTTCGCGCATCGCGTCAATGACGCCATCGATAAATTCAAAATTGTCGATTTCGTGGACGTAGCCATGATCGACATTAATAGTGCCGTCACGGTCGAGAAAAATTGCGGGTACTGACTTTGCCACCGGTTTGCTCCTGAAAAAGACTAGTGCCGCTAGTATCGCATGTTTCCGCATGCAAGAAAGTGCTCATTATAAAGAGTCAGATTGATTTAGACGTCTGGATGCCTTAACATCCATTTCATTGCCAGGCATCGCCTGGATACGGCAGAAGAAAATGCCACGGCAAACGGCTAAACGATAATAAATAACTGATGATTAAACTTTCCAATATCACCAAAGTATTCCAGCAGGGGAATCGCAGCATTCAGGCGCTGAATAACGTCAGCCTGCATGTCCCTGCCGGACAGATTTACGGCGTCATCGGTGCCTCCGGCGCCGGTAAAAGTACGCTGATTCGCTGCGTGAACCTGCTGGAGCGCCCGACCGAGGGCAGCGTACAGGTTGACGGTCAGGAACTGACTGCCCTGTCGGAGAAAGAGCTAACCCGCGCTCGCCGTCAAATTGGCATGATTTTCCAGCATTTTAACCTGTTGGCCTCGCGGACCGTTTTCGGCAACGTGGCATTACCCCTGGAGCTGGATAACACGCCGCAGGCTGAAATCAAACGCCGTGTCACGGAGCTGCTGGATCTTGTCGGCCTGGGTGATAAGCACGACAGCTACCCGGCTAACCTCTCCGGCGGCCAGAAACAGCGCGTGGCGATTGCCCGCGCGCTGGCCAGCAATCCTAAAGTATTGCTGTGCGATGAAGCCACCAGCGCCCTGGATCCGGCCACTACCCGTTCCATTCTCGAACTGCTGAAAGACATTAACCGTCGTCTGGGGCTGACCATTCTGTTGATCACCCATGAAATGGACGTGGTTAAACGTATCTGCGACTGCGTGGCGGTCATTAGTAATGGTCAACTGATCGAGCAGGACACCGTGAGCGAAGTCTTCTCCCATCCGAAGACGCCGCTGGCTCAGCAGTTTATTCAGTCCACTCTGCACCTCGATATTCCGGATGACTATCAGGCGCGCCTGAAACCTACCGCCACAGCGGATAGCGTACCGATGCTGCGCATGGAATTTACCGGCCACTCCGTCGATGCGCCGCTGCTCTCTGAAACCGCGCGTCGCTTCAATGTGAATAACAACATTATCAGCGCGCAGATGGATTATGCCGGCGGGGTGAAGTTCGGCATCATGCTCACCGAAATGCACGGTACACAGGAAGACACTCAGGCGGCCATCGCCTGGCTGCAGGAACATCATGTAAAAGTAGAGGTATTGGGTTATGTCTGAGGCAATGATGTGGCTGCTGTTGCGCGGCGTATGGGAAACGCTGGCAATGACTTTTGTCTCTGGTTTCTTCGGTTTTGTCCTCGGCCTGCCGGTGGGCGTGCTGCTGTACGTGACCCGTCCGGGGCAAATCGTCGCCAATGCCAAACTGTACCGCACGCTGTCGGCGCTGGTGAATATTTTCCGCTCCATCCCGTTCATTATCCTGCTGGTCTGGATGATTCCGTTTACCCGCGTGATCGTCGGTACCTCTATCGGCCTGCAGGCAGCGATTGTGCCATTAACAGTTGGCGCCGCGCCGTTTATCGCCCGCATGGTGGAGAACGCCCTGCTGGAAATCCCCACCGGCCTTATTGAAGCCTCCCGCGCGATGGGCGCCACGCCGCTGCAGATCGTGCGCAAAGTCCTGCTACCTGAAGCGCTGCCGGGTCTGGTCAACGCCGCCACCATCACGCTCATCACGCTGGTGGGTTATTCCGCAATGGGCGGCGCGGTGGGCGCCGGTGGCCTGGGTCAGATTGGTTATCAGTATGGCTATATTGGATATAACGCCACCGTGATGAATACCGTACTGGTATTGCTGGTTGTTCTGGTTTATTTAATTCAATTCTCTGGCGATCGCATCGTCCGGGCTGTGACTCACAAATAACGTTATTGGCAGACAACACTCATTCTTACAGGAAGGAAATAACATGGCCTTTAATTTCAAAACTTTTGCGGCAGTTGGCGCGTTAATCGGTTCTCTGGCGCTGGTGGGTTGCGGTCAGGATGAAAAAGATCCGAATCATATTAAAGTCGGCGTTATCGTCGGGGCGGAACAGCAGGTCGCTGAAGTTGCACAGAAAGTAGCAAAAGAGAAGTATGGCCTTGACGTAGAACTGGTGACCTTCAACGATTACGTTCTGCCGAACGAAGCGCTGAGCAAAGGCGATATCGACGTGAACGCCTTCCAGCATAAACCGTATCTCGATCAGCAGATTAAAGACCGCGGCTATAAGCTGGTGGCTGTCGGTAACACCTTCGTCTACCCGATCGCGGGTTATTCGAAGAAAATCAAATCGCTGGACGAACTGCAGCCGGGCTCGCAGATCGCCGTCCCTAACGATCCGACTAACCTCGGTCGTTCCCTGCTGCTGCTGCAGCAGGTAGGTCTGATTAAACTGAAAGACGGCGTGGGCCTGCTGCCGACCTCGCTGGACATCGTCGAGAACCCGAAAAACCTGAAGATTGTTGAACTGGAGGCGCCGCAGCTGCCGCGTTCCCTGGACGATGCGCAGATTGCGCTGGCCGTTATCAACACCACTTACGCCAGCCAGATTGGCCTGACCCCGGCGAAAGACGGCATCTTTGTTGAAGGTAAAGAGTCTCCTTACGTGAACCTGATTGTGGCGCGTGAAGACAATAAAGATGCTGAGAATGTGAAAAAATTCGTTCAGGCTTACCAGAGCGATGAAGTTTACGAAGCAGCGAACAAGATCTTTAACGGCGGTGCCGTGAAAGGCTGGTAATCTTTTCTCACCGTAATATCATTCAGGACGGGCTTCACGCCCGTCTTGTCATTTATGCAAGCACCTGATTCAATAACGCCCTGTTTTTTATTCATTGAGGAAATACTATGCGTGCTTTACCGATCTGTTTGTTAGCACTCATGTTAAGCGGTTGTTCCATGCTAAGCAGATCTCCCGTTGAGCCTGCTCAAAGCACTGCAACCCCGCCGGTTAAATCTGAGCCGAGCAAACCGCGCGCCACCCGCCCGGCCCCAGTACGTATTTACACCGATGCGTCAGAGCTGGTTGGTAAACCGTTCCGCGATCTGGGTGAAGTATCTGGCGAGTCCTGCCAGGCTTCGAATCAGGATTCTCCGCCGAATATCCCCACCGCGCGCAAGCGCCTGCAAATTAATGCCGCGCGTATGAAAGCCAATGCCGTCCTGCTTCACCGCTGCGAAGTGACCAGCGGTACGCCAGGCTGCTACCGTCAGGCCGTTTGCCTGGGTTCAGCGCTTAACGTCTCGGCGCAATGAGCGCATTTCAGTTCGCGCAAATAGGCGTCATCCGTTCGCCGTATAAAGAGAAGTTTGCCGTTCCTCGCCAGCCAGGCCTGGTGAAACACGGCGGCGGAGAACTCCATCTGGTCGCGCCCTATAACCAGGCCGACGCCGTGCGTGGCCTGGAGAGCTTCAGCCATCTGTGGATCCTGTTTGTGTTTCATCAGACAATGGAAGGCGGTTGGCGTCCGACGGTGCGACCTCCCCGACTGGGCGGCAATGCGCGGATGGGCGTCTTCGCCACCCGTTCAACGTTTCGCCCTAATCCCATCGGCATGTCGCTCGTTGAGCTCAAGGGCATTCGCTGTCAGAAAGATCAGGTAATACTGGAACTCGGCAGCCTCGATCTCGTCGACGGGACGCCGGTGGTTGATATCAAACCGTATCTTCCTTTCGCCGAAGCCCTGCCGGACGCCAGCGCCAGCTATGCACAGCAGGCGCCGCTGGCGGGTATGAACGTCAGCTTTACGCCGGAAATAGACGCACAGTTACTCACGCTGGAAAAACGTTACCCACATATCAAAGCGTTTATCCGCGAGGTGCTGGCGCAGGATCCGCGTCCGGCCTACCGAAAAGAGGAACAAGCGGGAAAAACGTATGCCGTCTGGCTGCTGGATTTCAACGTCCGCTGGCGGGTGACTGCTTCCGGTTTTGAAGTCTTTGCCCTCGAAGCGCGCTAATTTTATTTTCCTCTCTTTTGGCATCTTTGCCACACTGGTAAACTAAACCACTTTTTTTGTTTCAGGCTGGGCAACCAGCCTGTTCCGCTCGTTTAACTGGAACCGTTACAACATGCGTACTAGCCAATATCTGCTCTCCACTCTGA
>NZ_JAGRQY010000249.1:0-2734 GCF_018223905.1 Klebsiella sp. 28 | reverse complement strand
ATTAAGAACCTTTAAGATTTTTTAAGGGCATTTCATGTGGCAGAGCGTGACGTGTTCAGCATTAAGTGAGATGATTTGTTCAAGTTAAAATATATTTAATCCCCAGGTCACAAATTTATCCCTAACACAGGAAATCAAGAATTTACTATGTTGCATTTTGGGGATAATACGTTATCGAACATATGAGTTTGGCATGCACTGAGGGTTGCAACCAGTCTTCCTTTCAGTCTATTAAATTTAAAGGGATTAATAATGGTTACTATTATAAGACACGAAGTCAATGAAAGCCTGGCAATATCCGGTGTGGTCGAAACCCGTGGTCTGGTCTTTGTGAGTTACTGTCTCGGGAACATTGGAAAACCTATCGAGGAACAGATAAATGGTGCCTTCGATAACTTGAGTGAAAGGCTTAACGCTATCGGCCTGACGCTGGAGTCAGTTGTTAAAATTGATGCATTGTTTCGTGACGTGTGGCATATCCCAATAATGGAAAAGATCATGCGCCAGAGATTTAACGGCAATTATCCAGCCAGAAAATCTATCCAAACCGAGTTTGCCCATGATGGAGGAGCTGCAGGTATGCTCTTTCAGCTTGACGCGATTGCCTGCCGGTAACTCTCGATGCCTCATCAGTGGTTTGCAGAGATATACCATTCAGTTATTCAAGCGGGAAGCCATTATAACGGCTTCCCAGACCGCTAAAAAAATGAGTATCACAGGGAGAGGTAGTTTTATCCGCAGGAAACCGTTTTAGGTATTCTATCTTTTAGACGCGTCATAAAAAACAAAAGCGATTTTGTTTTTGTCAGGGTCGCGTACGTAAGCACTATAAAAATCAGCGCCGTAATGTGGACGATAATCTGGTGGACCTTCATCCTCTCCTCCATTCTCTATCGCTAATCGATAAAGTTCCTGGACCATATCAACGGATACCGCGTTCAGCGCTACCATAACGCCATTGCCGCGAGTGGCGGGTAGATTATCAAACGGCATGCCAACGCATAATCCGGTAGTATGGTTATCTTTGAATGTTCCCCATGCGGCGCCTTTTTCGCTACGCCCATCCAGAGGATGACCAAGCACACGCATCAAAGGCGCATAAAATTTATATGAAGTTTGAGGGTCATTGGTTCCCAGCATAATATAAGAAAACATAGTTCCTCCTTTTTTTTGATCATAACATAGCCACGATATAATAAACACCTGTCGAATGAGAAATTAAATAATACATTAAAAACCTTGAATAATGGTGGTTATAATTAATAAAACAGAACTAATGACCTGCCTTAGCAAATGCTGCACCGGCGCCCCCCTACGTAACAGACAGACATGATAAACGATTCTTATATCGCGCAAGAAGAGGGCTACGGGTTCCCATCAGCAAAAAACATCTTGTTTAACACGAAACCATCGTTATCCCGATGCCAGGCTTTCTACGCTAAGGATGACGATGCTCTTGGATGCTGGCAAAAAAAGCATAGATTAGACAATAACTAATTGTAGTTGCTGGGTTTATTGCGTTTTAAATGCAGATGTTTATCCCAGAGTTCAGCGAATTTACGACCGTTACCCAGCTAATACGCGAAAGGATGATGGTGCTTTATGCGGCGTTCGACAGGGCGGGAAAGCGAAGTATTAAAATTTAAGGAGTCACATATGTTTTCTCAATCATATAATTAGCTATAATGATCGTAATTCCATCAACACCGATTACCTCCTTACTCCTTTAATCTCTTTTAACATATAAGCCGCGTATAGCATATGTATTGGATCATAAACAAAAATATAGAATTTTGGCCTGAAAATAAGCGGTTAATCTCGTTGAAAAACCCGGCTCAAAGCGTCACATTGACGGCTCCGGCAAGCCACTGTCTTGTTCTTTTACTGGAAGCCACTCCGGAACTGGTCAGTCAGCAAGTTTTCTTTAAAAAAGTGTGGGAAGATGAAGGGATTCTGGTCCCGGCAAATACCCTGTATCAAAACATATCGATAGTCAGGCGCGGACTGCGCGATGTCGGGGAAACGGATAATTCGATAGTAGTGACGGTTCCGCGAAAAGGCTTTCATATCAATCCTAACGTTAAGGTTGAGAGGATGGATGAAAAACCTTTAAATTCAGAAACTTATAATAACATCACCATCATAAGCCAGGATGACGTCGCTGAAAAAAATCCGACCACAGAGTCTGGTGATATCGTGCAAACGGCCACCAGAAAAAACATCGGTGCAAAGGCTACAACGTTCTTGATCATGCTGTTAAGTTTACTGGCGGGTTGTTTGTCTTTTCATTACATTTGGCATTTTCATGATGAAAAACCTTTTTTTAGCAGCTATACATTGGTTGAAAACGATCGCGGGTGTCATTTTTATACCAAAGATGATAACCATGCTAAAGTTGATAAATTTAACTATTATAAATCTTTGATATTCAAATCCGGACTTGATTGTAAGAAGTATCCCTTCGTTTATTTTTCGATGTCGCAAATGTCTCCCGGATTTATAGTCTTTATTTGCAGAAAAAGTTACAGCGAGAAGGTTTCTGCCGGATGTGTTACTCTCTCTTTTCGTGGAATAGTATATGAATAGAATAAAAATTGCTTTTGGCTTTTTTATTTCTGGCGCTGTACTGGGCCTTTTTTATAATTTGCTGAACGATAAAATACATCATAAGGAAGAGTGCACGGCATCGCTCGTCGTGTTCAAGGGTAATACACAAACTAACTTGACGTTAAAT
>NZ_JAGRQY010000248.1:0-6544 GCF_018223905.1 Klebsiella sp. 28 | reverse complement strand
GGATTAACAATGAGCAAATTCGTCGTTGCGGCTGCTCGCCTGCCAGCAGGGCCGTCAGCGAGGGCGCCTCAGGGTGCAGAAGTACTGACAGCAGTTTTGCTACATCCAGTACGCTCCCCCCGCCGATACCAACGACCATCTGCGGCTGGCTGGCGCCCAGCTGGCTGACGATCTGCGTAACATCGTGATGGTTGGGCTCCGCTGGCACGCTGTCAATGACCTCAACTTCACGCCCTTCAGCCGCCAGCAGGCGATGAATCGCCTGGGTTGCCTCCAGCGCCCCGACGTTCTTGTCGGTCACCAGCAGGATTGAGGTTTTACCGGCCAGCAGCGGGAGCAGGGCCGATGAGGCGCCAGCCCCGCTGATGATTGTGCTGTGTATCGTCGCCACGCGTTTCTCCTTGGTAGTAATTGATTGAATTCAATCATTCATAAATCTTGCTACTCGTCTGATGGGGAAAAGTTATAATTTATACGGCAACTTAATAACTTGAGCTTGCTCACATTTAATCAAATATGATTGAATATAATCAATTTAAGATTTTATCGACTACAAGGCAGGACAATGAACGACGGCAATAACAGAGTGCTGGTGCTGGCGGATGACTTTACCGGGGCCAATGACGCCGGGGTCAGCCTGGCGGAGGCGGGTATGTCGGTGGAAGTGGCCTTCACCGCCGGACAGCCATCAACCGCCCGGGCATTAATTCTCAACAGCGACAGCAGGGCGATGACCGCCGCCGCGGCGGCGGACAAGGTCGCCGCTCTGCTGCGCGGCGCGGCGACATTCGTCCCGCACTGGCAGGTAAAGAAGATCGACTCCACGCTGCGCGGTAATCCCGGCGGCGAACTGGAGTCAATGATGGCGGCGCAAGGCTGCCGGATGGCGGTGGTGGCCCCGGCTTATCCGGCAGCCGGGCGGCATACCCGGGACGGGCGCTGCTATGTGCATGGCGTGCCCCTCGATCAGACCGAATTTGCCAGCGATCCGAAAACGCCGGTGAGCCGGGCGGAGATTAGCGAAATTATCGCTATGCAGAGCCGTCTTCCCTGTCTGACCCTGAACGCTGGCCAGCTTCCGGCGGCATTAGCGACGGCGGGCGAGGAAAAGCGAGTGTTGATTGTCGACGCCTGGGAAGACAGCCATCTGGACCAGGTGATCGACGCCGTTGCGCCCCATGCGCGGGAGACCCTGCTGGTCGGCTCGGCGGGTCTCTGCGAGGCGCTGGCTCGCCGCCTGCGCCGCAGCGAGCAGGGCCCGCTGCTGGCGGTGGTCGGTTCGATGAGCGAGATGGCGCAGCGTCAGGTTGCTGCGCTGCAGGTCCATTCCCGAGTACGGGTGATTGAAATTGATATCGAACAGGCCTTTAGCGGATCGCCAAAGGAGGAAGCTTCACGGATCGCCGGGGCGCTGCGCGAGGGCCAGCACTGCGTGGTGACCACCCGCCCGAATCACGCCGTCCGGCAAGGGATTGAAGCCCGGTGCCGTGAACGCGGCCTCAGCCGCGCCGCCTACGGGGAGCACATCTGCGCCTGGCTTGCCGACGTCACGGCGCAGGCGGTGGCGCAGTCTTCCCCTGGCGCGCTGTATCTTTCCGGCGGCGATGTAGCCATCGCCGTCGCGCACGCGCTCGGCGCCACAGGGTTTCAGATCCGCGGCCGGGTGGCGGAGTGCGTTCCATACGGGCATTTTCTCGGCGGCCGCTGGTCGCGGCCGGTGATGACCAAAGCCGGAGGATTCGGCACCGACACCACGCTGTTACATGTTGTGAATTTTATTGAGGAGAAACTGAGTGTCTAAGATGATTGCAGTGACAATGGGCGACCCGGCAGGGATTGGTCCGGAGATTATTATCAAATCCCTCGCCGAGGGGGCGCTGAGCGGCGCGCCGGTGGTGGTGGTGGGCTGCGCGCAGACGCTGCGGCGGATCCTGGCGCTAAATATCACACCGCGTGCGGAGCTGCGCATCATTGACCATCCCGCCGAGGCGAGTTTCTCCCCAGCGACCATCAACGTCATTGATGAACCACTCAGCGACCCGCAGGGGCTGCGCCCTGGCGAAGTCCAGGCCCAGGCAGGGGATCTCGCGTTTCGCTGCATCAGGCGGGCGACCGCGCTGGCGCTGGAGGGCGCGGTCGCGGCCATCGCTACCGCGCCGCTGAATAAAGAGGCGCTGCATCTCGCCGGGCACGCTTATCCCGGCCATACCGAACTGCTGGCCCACCTGACGCAGACTACCGATTACGCCATGGTGCTCTATACCGAGAAGCTTAAGGTTATCCATATCACTACCCATATTTCCTTGCGCCAGTTCCTCGATACCCTCAACCAGCCGCGGATTGAGACGGTGATTGGCGTGGCGGATCGCTTTCTGCGCCGCGTCGGCTATCCGCGTCCGCGCATCGCGGTCGCCGGCGTTAACCCGCACGCCGGGGAGAACGGCCTGTTTGGCGATGAAGAGATCCGTATCGTCGCCCCGGCGGTCGCCGCCATGCGGGCGAAGGGAGTGGAGGTGACCGGCCCCTGTCCGCCGGACACGGTGTTTATGCAGTGTCACGAAGGCATGTACGACATGGTAGTGGCGATGTATCACGACCAGGGGCATATTCCGCTGAAGCTGCTGGGATTCTATGACGGGGTGAATATTACCGCCGGGCTGCCGTTTATCCGTACCTCCGCGGATCATGGCACTGCGTTTGATATTGCCTGGACAGGTAAAGCGAAGTCTGAGAGCATGGCAACCTCCATTGAGCTCGCCATGCACATCGCGCAGGAATAACATGAAGGGATATAACCGGTTAGAGCAGATTATGGACTTCCTGAAAAGCCATAATCTGGTGACAGTCGACCAGCTGGTGGCGGCGACCAACGCCTCGCCGGCCACCATTCGCCGCGACCTGATCAAACTCGATCAGGAAGGGGTGATCAGCCGAACGCATGGCGGGGTGACGCTGAACCGGTTTATTCCTTCCCAGCCGACGACGCTGGAGAAAGCCCAGCGTAGTCCGCTTGAGAAGCAGGCTATCGCCAGTGCGGCGGCAGCGCTGGTGAAAGCCGGCGACGCCATTGTGCTTGACGCCGGCACCACCATGATTGAGCTGGCGCGGCAGATCACCCATCTGCCGCTGCGGGTGATCACCAGCGATTTACATATCGCGCTGTTCCTATCGGAATTTAAGCAGATCGAAGTGACGATTATCGGCGGGCGCATCGATGACAGCAGCCAGTCGTGCATCGGCGATCACGGCCGCCGCCTGCTGCAGACCATCTGGCCCGATCTCGCCTTCGTCAGCTGCAACGGCTGGGACCTTGAGAAGGGGATCACCGCCCCGACGGAGGAAAAGGCCGCCCTGAAGCGCGATCTGATGGCCAATGCCCGGCGGCGTATCCTGCTGGCGGACAGCTCCAAATACGGCGCCTGGTCACTGTTCAACATCGCTCCGCTGGCGTCGTTGTCCGATATCGTGACCGACGCCCACCTGCCGGATAAAACCCGCGAGGCGCTGGAGACCCTTTCCCCGCAGCTGATCATTGCCGACTGACTCGCAGGCTGCCGTCAGGGCAGACGGGCGATATTGGCCTTGATCACCGCGATCGACTGGCTGAACTTCGCCTGCTCTTCGCCGGCCAGCTGCAGTTCAATGATCTGCTTCACGCCACCCTGGGCCAGCACCGCCGGCACCCCAGCCGCCGCGCCGCTGACCCCGTACTCGCCGTCAAGAATGCAGGAGACCGCCAGCGCGCGGTGGCTGCCGGTGAAGATATTGCGGCAGATCTCGGCGATGGTCCCTGCCACGCCATATTCGGTGCAGCCTTTACCCGCGTAGATCTCAAATCCCAGCTTGCGCACTTTGTCAGCCATCGCCTCGCGATCGAGCGGCAGGCCGGTGCGCTGCTGGTAGAGGTCGGCGATTGGCGTGCCATATACCGAGGAGTGCGACCACACCGGAAACTGGGTATCGCCATGCTCGCCGAGGATAAAGGCGTCGATGCTCTGGGCGCCAATCTCCAGTTCCTGCGCCAGCAGGCGACGCAGGCGGGTGGTATCCAGCCAGACGCCGGTGCCCAGCACCTGGCTGCGCGGCAGGCCGGAAAGCTGCCATACCTGCCAGGTGATGATGTCGCAGGGGTTGGTGGCCACCAGAAAGATGCCGTTAAATCCGTTGGCCATCATCGTCGGCACAATGCTCTTCACAATCTTCGCGGTGGAGGTCAGTTCATCCAGCCGGCTCTGGCCGGGGCGCAGCGCGCCGCCGGAGACGGTGATCACCGCGATATCGACATCGGCGCAGTCGCTGGCCTCGCGGGTGGAGATGGTCATCATCCCCGGCAGGTAGGCCGCGGCGTCGCTCAGGTCCTGAGCGTGGGCCTCAGCGCGCTGTTGGTTAAGGTCGACGAGGATCAGCTCCTCGCAAATGCTCTGGTTGAGCAGGGCGTAGGCCGCCGACGCGCCGACATTGCCGGCGCCAATAATCATCACTTTACGGGCTTTGGTGTGCATATTCAGATCTCAAGTACGAACGGCTGGGGATAAAATTACTGTGTTTCAGTGGGTTAGCGCAATAGGCGGGCGGCAATATAAGTTAATGCTATGTCGGGAAAAGCCGCCGGCCGCGCTACAGTGGGGTAAAAAAGGAGCTCACCTATGTACACCATCACCGACATCGCCCCTACCGACGCCGAATTTATCGCCCTGATTGCCGCCCTCGACGCCTGGCAGGAGACCCTCTACCCGGCGGAGAGCAACCACCTGCTGGACCTTAGCCAGCTGCCGCCGCAGACGGTCATCGCCCAGGCGATCCGCAGCCCGCAGGGCGAGGCCGTTGGCTGCGGGGCTATTGTTCTCAGTGAGGAAGGCTTTGGCGAGATGAAGCGGGTCTATATCGATCCCCAGCACCGCGGCCAGCAGCTGGGAGAAAAGCTGCTGGCGGCGCTGGAAGCGAAAGCGCGTCAGCGCGACTGCCATACCCTGCGCCTGGAGACCGGTATCCATCAGCATGCGGCCATCGCCCTCTACACGCGCAACGGCTACCAAACCCGCTGCGCGTTTGCGCCGTATCAACCCGATCCGCTCAGCGTGTTTATGGAGAAACCACTGTTTGCCGATCTTCGTTCAGCAGCGCTATAAACGCCTCCAGCTGGCGGATTTTGGCGCCCCGGCGCCACACCAGCCAGGTGGTGAGCCAGCGCCACTCTTCGGCCAGCGGCCAGGCGGAAACCTGCTGATGGCCGGGCATACTCTCCAGCATGCTGCGCGGGATCAACGCCAGGCCGGCGCCGGCGATGACGCAGGCCAGCATCCCGTGGTAAGACTCCATCTCGTGGATCCTACCCGGGGTCGCTCTGTCGGCATGAAACCAGCTCTCAAAATGCCGGCGATAGGAACAGTTGGCGCGAAAGGCGTAGACGTTGGCCCCGTTCACTTCGCTGGCGCGGGTGATGGGTGCGTGGCCGTAGGGGGCGACGATCATCATCTCTTCAGGGAACACCGGCAGCCCCTCCAGGCCCGGATGCACCAGCGGGCCGTCGACAAACGCGGCGCTCAGGGCGCCCTCCAGTACGCCGTCGATCATCGTCCCGGAAGGGCCGGTTGAGAGCGCCAGATGAATTTTCGGGTAGCGCTGATTAAAGTGGGCCAGAGTGCTGGGGATCCGTACCGCCGCGGTGCTCTCCAGCGAACCAAGTGAAAACAGCCCCTGGGGTTCGTCGCCCGCCACCACCATTCGCGCCTCGTCCACCAGGGCGAGGATCTGCTGGCTATAGCGCAAAAAGCTGTGTCCCGCAGGCGACAGGCGCAGGCGCTGGTTCTCGCGGATAAACAGCTCAACGCCGAGGTCGGCCTCCAGCTGGCGGATGCGGGTGGTGAGGTTGGACGGCACGCGATGCACTTTCTGCGCCGCCTGGGTAATGCTGCCGGTGCTGGCGACAGCGTTAAACATCTCTAGCTGAGTCAGGTCCATGATATTCTTCTTTTGTGAATGTGTTGCTTAATATTATTCATTTTCAATGAATGGAAAGGTAAGCCAGAATACGGACACTTCGCAAGCAACGAGAGAGAATAATGATGAATTTATCTGCAACGCACGCCGTCTCCGTCAATCCGACTACCGGTGAGGTGGTCTCCTCGCTGCCGTGGGCCAGCGAACGCGAGGTCGACGCGGCCATCGCGCTCGCCGCGGCGGGCTATCGCCAGTGGCGTCAGACGCCGCTTGCCGACCGCGCCGATGCCCTGCGCCGCATCGGGGCCGCGCTGCGCGCCCGCGGTGAAGAGGTGGCCCAGATGATCACCCTTGAGATGGGCAAGCCGATCGCTCAGGCGCGCGGCGAGGTGGCGAAATCGGCCAACCTCTGCGACTGGTACGCTGAACACGGCCCGGCGATGCTGGCGACGGAAGCTACCCTGGTGGAAAATAACCAGGCGGTGATTGAGTATCGTCCACTGGGCGCCATACTGGCGGTGATGCCGTGGAACTTCCCGGTCTGGCAGGTGATGCGCGGCGCGGTGCCGATCCTGCTGGCCGGCAACAGCTATCTGCTGAAGCA